>DASSGE010000061.1:0-10212 GCA_035693605.1 Binatia bacterium | reverse complement strand
AAGGAGATTGGCGCATTCGCCGAGGGGAAGTCAACGTAAACATCGGCGTGCCTTTGGCCGTTGAGAACTTTCGTTCAGGCGGCCTGCGGGGGCTCAGCGCCCAAGTTGAAGAAATGATCGCGGCGCAATTGTGCGCCAGCGTTCCTAACGGCATAGGCCAAGAAAGGTTTACCCAAACGGCGATATCGGCGCGAGCTCAATCGTCCTAACCATTTATGGAACCCTTAAAGATCATACCGCTCGGCGGTCTTGGCGAGTTCGGTTTGAACATGATGCTGATCGAGTATGGCGATGACGCCATCGCGGTGGACTGCGGTCTCATGTTCCCTGACGCGCATTTGTTAGGCATCGACTTGGTCATTCCTGACGTCAGTTATTTGTTGGAAGACAAAGCCAAGCTCAAGGCCATCGTGTTAACCCATGCTCACGAGGATCATGTCGGCGCCCTGCCCTTCGTTTTGAAACATTTCGATGTACCGATCTACGGCACCAAACTGACGTTGGGCTTACTGGCAAACAAATTAAAAGAGCATGATCTTGAAGACAGTGCCGAGATTCACGAGATCACCGCCGGCTCCCCCTGGCAAATTGGTCCATTCACCATTGAAGGAATCCGAGTTACCCATAGTTTGATGGACTGCCTGGCCTTGGCAGTTGAAACACCGCTCGGCACGGTGATCCATACCGGCGATTTCAAAATCGACAACACGCCGATGGATGGCGAGATGTTCGACTTCCAGCGCTTCGCCGCCTATGGCGAGAAGGGCGTGCTGTTGCTGATGTCCGACTCGACCAACGTCGAGCGGCGCGGCCATACGCCTTCAGAACGGGAAGTCGGAACAAATCTGGAACAAATTATCGTCAAGAGCACCGGCAAAGTCTTGGTATCGACGTTTTCGTCGAGCATCCCGCGCATCCAGCAGGTCGTCGAAATCGCCGAACGCTGTGACCGGCGTGTCGTCCTCAGCGGCCGCAGCATGATTCGCAACTGTGAGGTCGCCGCCGAACTCGGCTACTTGCGCTTGCCGCGTAGTTTCATGACCGAGAGCGATCGCTGGCAGAGCCTGGCGCCCGACCGTCTAATGTTTCTCACCACCGGCAGCCAAGGCGAGCCCATGTCGGTGCTGCACCGGGTCGCGGTGAATGATCACAAGACGCTCAAAGTCGAAAGCGGCGACACGGTGATTCTCTCGTCAAAATTTATCCCCGGCAACGAAAAGGTGATCTCAAACCTGATCAATCACCTCTATCGCCGCGGCGCCGAGGTTCATTATGAAAAGGTCTCGGAAATCCATGTGTCAGGCCACGCCAGTCAGGAAGAGCTAAAAACCATGTTGCAGCTAACCCGGCCGCGTTATTTCGTGCCGATCCATGGTGAATATCGTCACCTGGTGCGCCACCGTCGGCTGGCTCAAGAGGTCGGCATCCCTGAAGAAAACTGTTTTCTCCTCGATGATGGCGACGTCCTCGAGCTGACTTCCCGAGGCGCTGAGAAAGTCAAGCCGATTCAAGTCGGCCGCGTCTTTGTCGACGGCAAAGGCATCGGTGACGTTGGGGATATCGTCATTCGTGACCGGCGCCACTTGTCCGAGGATGGCATGGTGCTGGCTGTCATGGCGATCCATCAGCAATCCGGCGAACTTGTCGCCGGCCCGGATCTGATCTCCCGCGGTTTTATGCTCGCCGAAGAAAGCGACGAGGTCCTAGAGAGCGCGAAACAGGCCGTGCTGGCGGCGCTCGGCGACATGAACCGCGAGACGCGCACCGACCCGGAAGAACTGAAAGAGGAAGTGCGCCGCGTGCTGCGGCGATTTTTCAGAAAGAAACTCGAGCGCCGTCCTGTAGTGCTGCCCTACATCATCGAAACCTAAGGAAAGCGAACTATGCCAGCTGGAAGTGAAAAAGGCCGACTGAACCGCGAAATTTGGGCTGTGGTGATCGCGCTCACGGCACTACTTATTGCCATCAGTTTGATCTCCTATAGCGTCAACGATCGCTCATTCAATACGCCGTCGGGGGCGGTTAACACTCACAACTGGGGCGGCTTTCTCGGTGCAGTCCTCGCTGATCTGCTGCTTCAAGGCTTGGGCCTATCATCGTACCTGGTTCCGGTGTTCCTGATTGCCGGGGCGGTACAAATGTTTCGCGCCAGCTATGAGGGTATTTCACTGGCTCGCGCATCGGCCTACGCGGTGCTGCTGGTGAGCGTCGGTGTTCTCTTGAGCGTTATCATCGATAGTGAAAGCGCCCGCGATGCCGGCGGGATCGTCGGCGGCTTTCTCAAAGAAAGCATTTTAATACCGCTGTTCGGCCGTGTGAGTTCGGTGCTGATCGCCTGCTTCATGCTGCTCCTATCGGTCATGATGCTCACGCAATACTCGCTGCTCGACTTGATCGGCCATACCAAGAAGAATTTCGGCGAGTTCAAAAAATCGCTAGTGCCGGCGATCAACGATCGGGTCAAGGAGTTGAAAGAAAAGCACGACAAACTTAAAGGCGAAAACACCAAGAAAGAAAAAAAAGACTACATTCCGCCGGCCATCCTCACCAAAGGAGATCTGAGCGATGAATTGGTGATCAAAAAGCCTGCAAAAAAACCTGTCCCGCCGGCGCCAGAACAGTTCGATCTTCCAGAGGTCGGTGAGGGCTACAAATTGCCGCCGCTCGAGCTATTAGATGCGCCGGAGCATGAGCAGATCAGTATCGACAAGGACACTCTCCACGCCAACTCGCTAATCCTGCAGAAAAAGCTCGAAGACTTCGGCGTCGAGGGCGAGGTCGTTGCGGTGCGGCCCGGCCCGGTTATCACCATGTACGAGTTCAAGCCCGCGCCCGGCGTCAAAGTCCGGCGCATCGTCATGTTGGCCGACGATCTCGCGATGGCACTGCGCGCCGTCAGCGTGCGCATCCTCGCCCCGATTCCCGGCGAATCCGTAGTTGGCATTGAGATCCCCAATCCGCGCCGTGAAACGGTTTATTTACGTGAGGTGATCGAGAGTGAGTCCTACCGTGCTGCTGACTCGAAGATTACGCTGGCGCTGGGCAAAGACATCGGCGGCGTACCCTTTTCCACCGACCTCGCCAAAATGCCCCATCTTTTGGTCGCCGGAGCTACCGGCACCGGCAAATCGGTCTCGATCAACGCGATGATCCTGAGTCTCTTGTTCAAAGCCAGCCCACAGGACGTCAAGTTTATTATGGTCGACCCCAAGATGCTCGAATTGACCGTTTACGAAGACATCCCGCACCAACTGGTGCCGGTAGTTACCGATCCGAAGAAAGCCGCCGCTGCGCTATTCTGGGCGATGGATGAAATGGATCGCCGCTATCGTCTAATGAGGGAAAAAGCCGTACGCAATATCGATGGCTATAATCGGGCGATAGAAAAGGAGTCGGGGAACAAAAAGGACTTGATCCAGCTAACCGAAGAAGAACCGATGGAAGAGGCACCGACTATTGGCGGAAGGCTGTCGAAAGACGCGCCGCTCGTCCATGGCCATCTGCCGCGCATCGTGATCATCATCGACGAATTGGCCGATCTCATGATGACCGTCGGCAGAGATATCGAAGAATATATTACCCGTTTGGCGCAGAAAGCGCGCGCCGCGGGAATTCATTTAATCCTCGCCACCCAACGGCCTTCGGTTGATGTCATTACCGGTCTGATCAAGGCCAATTTCCCGGCACGCATTTCTTTTCAAGTGACCTCGCGCATCGATTCGCGCACCATCCTGGACTCCATGGGCGGTGAGAAGCTCCTGGGTAATGGCGACATGCTTTTCCTGCCGCCGGGCACGGCACGGCTTACCCGCATCCACGGCGCCTTCGTCTCCGACCAGGAAGTACGCAAAGTAATGAAATTCATCAAGCAACAAGGCCGGCCAAACTATCGGACGGACATTTTAGAAGCCAAAAAAGAAATTGAAGCCGCCGCTGCCGCCGATGAAGAATACGACGAGATGTATGATCAGGCGGTCGCCATCGTCACTGAGACGCAGCAAGCGTCGATCTCTATGATTCAACGGCGATTGCGTGTAGGGTACAACCGCGCTGCGCGGATGATCGAGGTCATGGAACGCGACGGCGTCATCGGACCGGCTGACGGCGCCAAACCGAGAGAAGTTTATGCGCAAAAAATCGAAGAAGATTAGACAGATAGTCTGGACGCTGCTGCTTGCATGGGGCCTGGTTTCTACGCTGAACAACCGATGGGCCGAGGCTGCCGAAAGCAACACCGCCGAGCCGGTCGTCGACGCGTTGCAAAAAAGTTATGACGCCACAGTCGATTTCGTCGCCGACTTCCGCCAGGAGACCGAGGTCAAAAGTCTCGGACGCAGTCTCAAGGCATCGGGGAAAGTGTCGTTCAAGCGCCCCGGTAAAATGTTCTGGAACTACGAAACGCCTAAGGGACAATTCGTCGTCGCCGACGGCAAACATCTTTATTTTTATCAGCCCGAGCAGAATCAAGTGATCAAGAGCCCGCTTAAAAACGCTTTTCGCGGGGATATTCCGCTATCGTTTCTACTCGGTCTCGGCAATCTGAAGAAAGATTTCAACGCGACGTTGAAAGGTTCGGACGAGGGCCAAAACATTGTCCGCTTGGAGCCCAAGGGCGAGGCCGGCGGGTACAATGAAATACTCCTTGGCGTGAGCAAAAGTTCATCCGATATTCTTTGGGTCAGCGTGCGCGATGCCGCCAGTAATCTAACCACGTTGCGGTTTTCCGGCATGCGCAAGGGCGTCGGCATCAAGGACTCGCTATTTCAGGTACAGATCCCCAACGGCGCCGATGTCGTCGAACTAGGCCAATGACGAGCAAACAAAAATTCAGCATCGTCAGCCTCGGCTGCGCGCGCAATTTGGTCGATTCCGAGGTGATGGCCGGGGTGCTGCAAAAGAACAACTACGAGATTGTTGCCGAACCTGCCGACGCCGACGTCGTTATGGTAAATACCTGCGGTTTCATCGGCGCTGCCAAGGAAGAATCCATCGATACCATTGTCGAAATGGGCCGCCTCAAGGAATCGGGTAGACTAAAGAAACTTGTGGTCGCCGGCTGCCTTTCCCAGCGTTATCCCACAGAACTGGCCGCGGAACTCTCAGAGGTCGATCTATTTATCGGCACCGGAGAAGTGCCGCGTATCGCCGAAATCCTGCGCGAGCATGAAGCGACCCGGCAGCGCCAGTATATCGGCTTGCCAAGTTACCTCTACGACCATGCCACGCCGCGAGTCCGGTCCACGCCGACCCATACGGCATTTGTTAAAGTCTCGGAAGGCTGCGACCATAAATGCGCTTTTTGTATCATTCCACAACTGCGCGGCCCGCACCGCAGCCGCAGCATCCAATCGATTGTGCGCGAGACTCAGCAACTCGCCCAAGCCGGCGTAAAAGAAATAAACTTGATCGCCCAGGACCTCACCGCCTACGGCCGCGACCGTAAAGACGGCACGACCCTTTACGGCCTATTGCGCGAGATGTCCCGGGTCGACGACCTGCAGTGGGTTCGCCTGCTTTATTCCTATCCTAACTTTCTCGATCGCGAGTTACTCGATCTAATCGCCCACGATGGCAAGATTTGCAAATATGTCGATATTCCATTTCAGCATATCAGCCGCAGGCTGTTGCAGCGCATGCGCCGTGGTAAAAGCGGCAGCGCGGTACGGGAGACGGTCGACAAGCTGCGGCAAGCGATTCCGGGGCTGACGCTGCGCACTTCGATCATCGTCGGCTTTCCCGGGGAAACCGACGAGGAATTCGCCGAGCTTCTGGATTTTGTTGAAGCGACCGAGTTCGATCGGCTAGGTGTCTTCAAATATTCCGAGGAAGAAGGTACGAGCGCCGCCAGACTGGACGGCAAAGTGAGCGAACAGGAAAAAGAAACCCGCTGGCAAGAAGTAATGGATATTCAAGCTGCGGTTTCGCTTAAAAAAAATCGGGACTTGATTGGCACCATTCTGAGGGTTATGATTGACGGCATCGATTTTGAGGCGGGCCGGTACATTTGCCGAAGCCAGGCCCACGCGCCAGAAGTCGATGGCGTCGTTTACATCGACGAAGCCAGTTTTAATGTGGGCATACCGCCCAATGCCGGTGACATGCTGACCGTAAAAATCACCGGCGCCTCCGATTACGACTTGATAGGTGAAACACTCAATGGCTAAAGCCGACGTAGATAAAGAAAAAAAGCAACGAAGAGACTTCCTCAAACAAGCCTCCGAGATGCTCGAAGAAATGAAACGCTCCTTGATGAAGGAAATGCAGGGTCGCGTCAAGGGGGAAACCGAAGGGTCCAAGGATGAAGGTCGCGACACTTACGATCTCGCCAGTGATGAGCGCGACCGCGAGATCAATTTTATCCTGAATGACCGCGAGCGGGAGAAGCTTCACGCCATCGATGAAGCCTTGCAGAGAATATCCGATAAAACCTATGGCTTGTGCGAGAGTTGCGAGGGGGAGATCCAGTTGGGACGCCTCAAAGTGCTACCCTTCACGCGCCTCTGCGTCCGCTGTCAGGAAGAAAACGAAAAAGAAAGCAAGCGGCAAAAGACTCTCGAGAATGAGCGTAGCTACCGAAGATTGGACGCCACCGACGCCGAAGACGAGAGTTTTTAAATAACTTTCCCGGTACTGTTCATTAAAAAAGACATACCGGCCATCCCGCCTCCCCCTAACCATGTTGCGGCTAACCGCGACGCCACACACGCGTCCTGCCGGAATTGCGTCAGTGCAAGTTGAAGTTACTGCTTAATTTACCCGCTCAGTACCGCTGAGCGCTTCGCCGTTGTTCGCTAGCCTTACTGCGAACGCTGAGGTCGACGTTGTCCGGCTATAGTTATCTCCCAAGTCAAGTATCCGTTTGTTAATCTGCCGCACGGAATAGACGCAGCGGCGGCATTCGTGCTTTGTTAGGATCGCAATGAAGCCTTCATTGATCCGCTTGCCGCGCTGGGTGAGCGTTAAGATCCTCGTTTACGGCTATTGCTTATTCTTGTTACCGCGGGGGCCAATGCCTTACACCAGACGTAGATTCACCTGGGCACGCTGGAACTGCGGCAACGGTCCAGCGCCTCAAAATGATATAGGCGGCAAAAAATTTGGGCGAAGACACCGAGCGGGGGCAATTTCTTTACTCAAATCCTCCGACGGTTTACACCATTCGGTCACGTGCCCGGGCAGTCATAACCACCCGAGTCGCCGGCTTACGCCGAAAACAGGTAATACGCCGGTTAAAAGGTGGCTTTAACGTCGCCCGATCTTACGAAACGGTCACGCCGATTCTCCTTCCAGCAGCTTTCCGTCGCGTCGCGGCACACCGGAATCTCCTCGCCGTAGCTTATCGTCGACAACCGATTCTCGGCCACACCCAAAGACACGAGATAGTCTCTGGCGGTTTGCGCGCGCTGAGCTCCCAGCGCCAAGTTGTATTCACTCGTGCCGCGTTCATCGCAGTGCCCTTCGATTTGCACCCGCGCCGATGGATTTTTCTTTAACCAATCTGCGCTGGCACGCAAAGTAGCACGGTCCTGGTCGTCGAGATTGTACTGGTCGAAGTCAAAATAAATGTCCTTCATCGAACTCCCGATTGGGGTGGTCGCCGCCTCGCCGCCGCGCAGCGCGTCCAAGCTCGAACGATCTTGCTTGGGGCGCAGGTTCTCGCTGGCAAGACCTTGCGGCTTCGCAGCACCGGCGCGCGATGGCGCCGCGGCCGCCGGCGCGGACCGGGCCGTAGCGTTGTTTTTGCCATCCGAGCTTGCGCAAGCCGACAGCGCCAGGGCCGCCATGAACAGCGATCCATAAATAGCTTGGTTTAAATGTTGTTCCATCTGCCATGCCTCCTTCTTGTTTTGGAATTGCTGCGATTCAGTTGGTTGTTGCCGTCGCCGTTCTGCGCCGATCCGCTGGCCAAAAACTATCGTATTAACCGTAACCGAGTTCGGTGCTGGGAATACTTACGAAATTTACCGTGACCTCTTGAACGCCTGGTATGAGGGCGACAGCGAACCTGACATCTTCCTGCGAAACCGCGGGCGAAACGATTCCAGACAGCCGAACAGCTCCTTGGCTTGCATCGACGTGAATGTTGGCTTTGCGCAAGCCCGGATAGGTCAGCAGATAAGCTTGAATCTTGGCGGTCAATGCCAGATCCGCCAGCCGCTGGCGGGACTCGGAAGTGGCCTGATAGTCGCTCAGCTTCGCCGCTTGGGCGATCGTCTGCTGCGCGCAGGCGGCGCTCATTTGCGCCAGGTTCAAGATCAGCGCGTATTGTCCTGGGTCGCGCCAGTCGGCGCCAAACAGGGCCATCAGCCGGCGCGCACGCGCTTTTTCCACATGCTCGATGTAATGGCGCGCGGCTTTCGCGTCGAGTCCCTGGCGCTCGCGTATCTGCGCGATGCGATAGTCCATTGGCGCCGTCAGCAAGACTCGCAGCACATGGCGAATCCCCGGCAGCAAACCATGGCCAACGTGACCGTGGTAGACGATATTTTCCGCCAGGGCGGCGTCGGTCATCGCCGCCTGAAGCGCGATCTGGTAAGGCCGAAGATTTTCCTGCCAGCGCGCCCACCAGTGTGGTTCTTTTTCCAAGATTTCGCTGAGTTTTGCTTCCGGAACCTCACAGCGATTGCTCGCCGCCAGCAGGATTTCGCGGCCGGCGAACGGGTATTCTAACGCGCGCGCGACGGCGCGGGCGATTTGTTCGTCGTCACCGAAGGTGCCACCGAAAATAGTTATGATCGGCATGGTCGTGCTCCTTCTTCGCGGTATATCGGCAACTTTGCGCCATCGCCGCCGCAAGGCGCCCCGCTATTTCGCCAACAGCGATTTCATCTTGGCGACAATCTCCGCCGGCTGGCTGATAACTTCCTTGGCGAGCTTATTTAAGTCGTCGCCGGTGGTCGGATCGAACTCGAGCTTCTTTTTCTTGGCCTCGGCGATCGCGGCTTCGTCCTTAAGGGTTAACTCAAAGGCGTCGCGAATAGTTTTCAAGTGCTCGGCTGGTGTGTTCGGCGGCATGACATAGGGTCTGCCAAAATCGCCGGCGGCGAGAACCAAAGTCGCCAAATTACGCCCCGCATCTGGTGTCTTATACTGTTCCATCAACTCGTAAATCGTCGGCACGTGTTTAATCCGGGCATCGCGTTTCCGTCCAGTTTGCACCAGCACTCTGACGAATCGGTTCTTGCGCCATGTACGAAACGGCTCCCGGGCGAAAAAGGCCGTCAGCGTAAAAGCTCGACAAACGACTTCGTTGCGTTCCACGGCGAGATCGATGTCCTGACCGGCTTGATAGCCCAAAATGATCTCGAAATTGGTGCCGATCACTTCATCGAGCAATTTTGGAACATAATAAGCGGTGGAACTGGTTCCGGTGGCGCCGCATTTGGCCGGAGACGACGCTTTAACCACATGATTGATGGTTTGGTAAGGCGAGTCGGCGCGCATATAGAGCAAGTGGTTCGAAGTGACCGGGCTGCCGATCCAAGCAAACTTGCTCCAGTCGTATTTCACTTCAGGCCGGCCGACGACCTGATCGAAATAGAGCGCCGGAAAAATCGCACCGATGGTCAGGCCGTCACGGTTGGCAACGTTATAGACAAAATTCGCGGCGATCATCGAGCCGGCGCCCGCCATGTTTTGCACGATGATGTTGGGATTGCCGGGAATGTACTTAGGCAGGAATTGCGCGAAGTGACGCGCGTACAGATCATAGACGTCGCCCGCTTTAGTGCCGGCGACGATGGTAATCGTCTTGCCCTGATAATACGGCGTCTCCGCTACGGCGGGTGACATCCAAAGAGCCAAGGTCACGGTTAGCGAAACGACATTACCGATGCGCTGATACATTGATGACCTCCCGTTAGTTAACAAACCAATTGTTCAACTATTTTTTGCCCAGGAGCTTTTTCACCCGCGTGACGACACTGGGCGGATGACTGAGCATGGTCTCGGCAAGCTTTTGCAACTCCTCGCCGGGGACAAACTCGACTTCCAATTTGCCCTTCCTGGCTTCCTCGAGCAGCGCTGGATCGGCCATCGCCTTAGTGTAAGCATCGCGCATCGTCTTGACGATTTCCGGGGGGGTTTGCGGCGGCATTACCCAGGGACGGCCGAAATCGCCACCGCGTAGAATGACGTCGGCGACGCGCCGGCTCTCTGCCGGAGTATTTTCTCTATCGAATATCTCATAGATTGTCGGCGTCTCCGGTATGC
>DASSGE010000060.1:0-2407 GCA_035693605.1 Binatia bacterium | reverse complement strand
GTTTATTTGCTTCAACGATTGGGCGATTTGATCGGCGTCCTTGGCCCCGCGAATCGCGGCCAGCAATACGCTCGGCAGGTCGCCGCTGTCGTGAAAATAATCCCGCTCGCAATAATACGCTCTCCGGCCGACAAAGAGAAGATACATTTTCGCCGCCGCCGGCGTTTCCCGATTGATGTATCGAAAGGCCGCATACTCCGGCAGCATGCGGGCGAGATAGACTTCCCGGCTTTCCCTTCCGGTTAAATACCCCAGCGGTTCCCCCGCTTGGATGTAACGCCACAAGTAAATGCCATGCCAAGCCGTGAAGAACAGCAGCACCGCGGCGAGAATAATCGGACGTTTGATGCGCAAATAAACATTGAAGACGCCGTAAACCATCAAGGCCGCCAGGGGCGGCACGATCAACAGGATATAGCGGATGCGCAGTTCGACGAGAAATAAGGCGTAGAGGAAAAACAGCAGCGCGAAGCTGGCGAGAAACTTTTTCGCATCGAGCCATTTGCCTTTGAATGCCCAAGGCAGAAAGCAGATGAGAATCGGCGTCAGCACGCCGTCGAACATTTGTGGATTGTCGTCCTGGCCGGTGATAAACACGCGCAGCGGCAAGCCGAGAATCTGCCAGACATTCTCGCCATAGAGCAATTCCCGTTTGGCAAAGATACCGAGGCCGCCGGAGCCTATCGCGATGCCCGATCCCCCCGGCTCGCGGGCGAAGAAACTCCCCAACAGCGGAAAAAAGGGATTGCCGGTTTGAAACCAATTTTTCGCAAGCCAAGGCAGGAAGGGAATAAGAGTTAGGCCGCCGAAGACACACAACTCTCTCAAAACCTGTCCGGTATTCTGTCGCGGTGGTTTCACCAGGGTCAAGGCAAACAACATCGCTATCACCAGCGCCGCAACCAGACCATTCGGTTTGGTGGCGAGAGCGAATCCGAGAGACAATGCCGCCAGTGATAGCCAGCGAGAGGCGGCACGATCTTCACACCAACGGAGCAGACATAGCAACGACGCCGTCGTGTAGAAAGTGATGCCGAGATCGATATAGCCCCACTGGCTCAAGCGCAGAACCGCCGGCGTCGAGATGAAAAAGAAAAACCCGAGCAGTCCGTACACGGCGCTCATGCGCCGACCTAGGTCCGCGTAGAGCAACAGCCCGGTAAGAAACGCGAACAGCGCATGAATCCACTTGGGCACGAAATCATAGTCCCAGTACAGCCAGGGAGTGTAAAGCATATCCAACAGCATTGGATAATAAGAATAGGGCGCCATCGGCACTTCGATGATTTGCCCTGCGTTGGCGTAAAGCTTGGGAATCGCAAGATGATGCGTCAGCTCATCGCGGCTGGTCGGCGGCAACAGGCCAAGAAGTGTTTCGGCGATGAGAATCGCCAAGATCGCCAACCAGATACAGCGTCCCACCCAGCCGGTCTGCGTAAACAGCACAAAAAAGTTAATCAGAAAGAACATGAGCGCGGCGATAAAAGCCGCGGCGGTAGTGAGATTGAGCACGGCATTGTGCACCAGACCCGCCAAGCCTGCGACTAGATAGACCGTGCCCACGAAGCCGAGCAGACAACCAACCACGCAAGTGCGCGTCAGCAGGTTTGAGAAGCGCGCTTCCATGAGACTCCGTCTGCCTCAATGAGGCACACTGCTATAATTTCCGCCCCGACCAATCCAGTAGGTGTTGCGTCGGCAAGCCTAGCAACAGTCATGATGAAAGCAGCGCACGGAAATTTTTGAAGGTTTTCGTTAGCGTGGAGTATGAGTAGATTTTACCCGCGCACGGCTGGCGGTGAATAGTTCGATCCCTCCAGCCGCGCGCACTTGGATGTTGAGAACTAGTTATCGATCACCGCAACAGCCGCGCCGAATTTGACGAAGTCTCCCTCTTTGGCGCTCACTTCATCCAGCGTGCCGTCGACCGGAGCTTCGATCTCGACGTTAACCTTGTCGGTCTCCACTTC
This sequence comes from Binatia bacterium, assembly GCA_035693605.1. GTDB lineage: Bacteria > Desulfobacterota > Binatia > UBA9968 > UBA9968 > DP-20. The sequence continues at coordinate 437 of DASSGE010000060.1, read as the reverse complement.
GAGCAGCGCTTCACCTTTTTTCACAGCAGATCCAGAGTGTTTGATCCAACGCAGGATTCTCACTTCGTCGCTCTCATCGCTCGATCCTAAGCGCGGCACAATTACCTCGACCTTCATGGGATATACTAGAGTGATGGAGCGTCGAAGCTATCAGCCAACGACTTGAGCTTGAGAGTTTGGCGCATGTTTTCAAGAAAGGCATGAACGTGTTGGTACTGCGCCGGAACCGCGTACTTCACCGCCGTGTAGAGATAATGCAACTGCGAAAATATCGCAATATCGGCGATAGTCATTTTGTTATCGAAGATGAACTTTTTCCCAGCGTAGATCTGGTCGAGAGTGCTAAAATGACTGGCCCACTCCGCCTCGGCCTTTTGTTTCGCTTCGGGACTGTCGGCCCGGCGCATCGCATGATTGGCGTGAATCAGAACTTCATC
>DASSGE010000059.1:0-5533 GCA_035693605.1 Binatia bacterium | reverse complement strand
ATTCGCCGTCGAAATTCGCCATTTGCAGCGCACTGAAGTGCAAGAAGCCGAGGAACCGTTTACCCAGGGCCAAAAAGGCTCATCGGCAATGCCGCACAAGCGTAACCCAATTCTTTCGGAAAACGTGTCCGGCCTGGCGCGACTCATGCGTTCCTACGCGGTGGCCGCGATGGAAAACGTGCCGCTTTGGCATGAGCGCGATATCAGCCATTCATCGGTCGAGCGGGTGATTGCGCCGGATGCCACCATCGCGCTCGATTTTATGCTCCGGCGTATGACCTACGTGCTCGGCAATCTGTGCGTCTATCCGGAAAACATGCGGCGCAATCTCGACAGGAGCGGCGGCACGGTGTTTTCGGAGAAAGTTCTGCTTGCTCTGGTCGGCAAAGGCATCGCCCGCGATGCTGCCTACCGCATGGTGCAGCGTCATGCGCTGAAAGTCGGACGCGAAGGCGGCGACATGAAGCGCGAATTGCTCGCTGATCCTGAAATCCGCGAGTATCTGTCGCCCAAGGAGATCGAAGCGATCTGGGGCGTGAAACATCATCTGACCAATATCGATTTTATCTTTCGCCGGGCGTTGCAATAAACTTTTTGCTGAAAGCTCATCATGCGCGTAAAAATTTTCGTTTCGCTGAAAAAGGGTGTCCTCGATCCCCAGGGCAAGGCCATCGAACGGTCGCTGCATACGCTCGGTTATAACGAGGTGCAGGATGTTCGCGCGGGAAAATATCTCGAGATCGAGATGGAGTCGGCGTCACGCCAGAACGCGGAGCTGCGGGTACGTGAAATGTGCGATAAACTACTGACTAATACCGTGATCGAGGATTACCGCTTCGAGATCGAAGAATAAGTCGTATTGATTCGCCGATGAATCGAGCGATAATAGAATGTAGACGGCCAATTGCTAAGACGACGAGATCGACGTACGCGGTTGCGATGTTTTGGCCTTGTCGTTCGCCATTGTCAATTTTTTCCATTCTCCATTGAGCTAAGAGCTAAACCATGCGTTGGGGTGTCATTACTTTTCCTGGTTCCTGTGACGACCAAGACGTCGTCGATTCGCTCAAGCTCGACCTGCAACAAAGCGTCGAGAAGCTTTGGCATAAAGACGAGCTCAGCGGCGAATTCGATTGTTTGGTTTTGCCCGGCGGGTTTTCCTACGGCGATTATTTGCGTTGCGGCGCGATGGCGCGGTTTTCGCCGATCATGGCCGGCGTCGTCGAGTTTGCCCAGCGCGGCGGTTTGGTGTTGGGCATCTGCAACGGTTTTCAAATTCTTTGCGAAGTGGGTTTATTGCCCGGCGCGCTGGTGCGCAACGCCGGTCTGCAATTTATCTGTCAGCCGGTGCATTTGCGGGTCGAGGAAACCGACACCCCGTTTACGCGCAACTTGAAAAAAGGCCAGATTCTAAAAATACCCGTCAAGCACGGCGAAGGGTGTTACTTCGCCGACACCGCGACGCTCGAACGCATGCACAAAAATCGCCAGATCCTCCTGCACTATGTCGATGCCAAAGGCAAACCCACGCCGGCGGCCAACCCCAACGGCTCGTTGGAAAATATTGCCGGGGTCTGTAACGAAGCGCGCAACGTTTTCGGTTTAATGCCTCACCCGGAGGACGCCTGCAATAGATTACTCGGCAGCGACGACGGCGCCAAGCTATTTGCATCGATTGCCGCCGCCGTCGCCGACGGGGTGAAGCGCCGTGGCTGACGCAGGGCGTAACAAAATTTCCCAGCCGGCGGTGACTCCGGAGTTGGTCGCGAGTCACGGGATTAATCCCGACGAGTATCGCAAGATCGTCGAGTTTCTCGGCCGCGAGCCTAACTTTACCGAACTCGGCGTGTTCTCGGTCATGTGGTCGGAGCACTGTAGCTATAAAAGCTCGCGCGTGTACTTGAAAAATCTCCCCACCGAAGGTCCTTACGTGCTGCAAGGGCCCGGTGAGAATGCCGGTGTGGTCGACATCGGCGATGGTCTGGCGGTGGCTTTCAAAATGGAAAGCCACAACCATCCGTCGTTCATCGAGCCTTACCAAGGCGCGGCGACCGGCGTCGGCGGCATTTTGCGTGATATTTTCACCATGGGCGCACGGCCCATCGCGTCGCTTAATTCACTGCGCTTCGGCGCCATCGATCATCCACGCACGCGCTATTTGGTCGCCGGTGTGGTCGCCGGTATCGGCGGTTACGGCAATTGCATCGGTGTCCCCACCGTCGGCGGCGAGTGTTATTTCGACGCTTGCTACAACGCCAATATTCTCGTCAACGCCTTCACTCTCGGTCTGGTCGACAAGCAGCGAATTTTTACCGGGCTCGCCCAAGGTCTTGGCAATCCAGTGATGTACGTCGGATCCAAGACGGGCCGAGACGGCATCCACGGGGCGACCATGGCCTCGGAGTCGTTTTCCGAGGAGAAGGAGCAGCGCCGGCCGACCGTGCAGGTGGGCGATCCCTTCACCGAGAAGCTGTTGCTCGAAGCTTGTCTGGAACTCTTTCAATACGATTACATCATCGGCATCCAGGACATGGGCGCGGCGGGATTGACCAGTTCTTCCACTGAGATGGCCGGCCGCGGCGGCTGCGGCATCGAACTCGATCTAGCGCGGGTGCCGATGCGCGAAACTGGCATGACGCCATACGAAATTCTCTTGTCCGAATCTCAAGAGCGCATGCTTTTGGTCGCCAAACAGGGTCGCGAAGAGGCGATCAAAAAAATCTTCGACAAATGGGATCTTGACGCGGTGGTGGTGGGACGGGTTACCGACGACCAGCAGTTTCGCGCGCTGTGGGACGGCGAAGAGGTTACCTGCATTCCGATCCGGGCGTTGACCAAGGAAGCGCCGGCTTACCAGCGGCCCACTGCAAAGCCGGCGTATCAAGATCAAATACAGCAGTTGGATTTGGCGACAATCGCTGAACCGAAGGATTTTGGCGCAGCGTTAAAGCAACTCTTGGCTTCGCCCAATCTGGCATCCAAAGAATGGATCTATCGGCAGTACGACCAATTCGTCCGCACCAACACGATCGTTGCCGCCGGTGCCGATGCCGCGGTGATCCGCATCAAAGGCACGGAAAAAGGTTTGGCGCTAGTCGCCGACGGCAATAGCCGTTACTGCTATCTTGACCCCTATGTCGGCGGCGTGCTCGCGGTAGCCGAGGCCGCACGCAATCTTGCCTGTGTCGGCGCGCGTCCGGTGGGACTTACCGATTGCTTGAATTTCGGCAGCCCGGAAAATCCCGAAGTGATGTGGCAGTTTGCCGAAGTGATTCACGGCATGCGCGATGCTTGCCTGGCGCTGCATGTGCCGGTGGTGAGCGGCAACGTGAGCTTTTACAACGAAACCGACGGTGTGCCGATCCATCCGACGCCGACCATCGGCATGGTCGGGCTCTTGGAAAAAGTCGAGCGCTTTATCACGCCGTGGTTCAAGGAAGCCGGCGACGTCGTGGTCTTGCTCGGACGCACCCGTGAAGAGCTGGGCGGCAGCGAGTATTTAAAAACGCTTCATGGACTGACCCGCGGCACACCGCCGTGGATCGATCTCAAATTGGAATTGGCCGTGCAGAACTGCTGCATCGAGGCCATCGAACAGGGACTGTTGCAATCGGCCCATGACGTTTCCGACGGCGGACTGGCGGTGGCGCTCGCCGAGTGCTGCATCGGCGGTCCGGACAAGCCTTTGGGCGCGCGGGTCGAGGCCCATGAGATGATCCGCGCCGACGCGCTATTGTTCAGCGAATCGCAGTCGCGCATCCTGGTTTCGCTCAAAGAGAATCATCTCCAGCGCTTGCAAGATCTCGCTGAACAACATCATGTGCCAGTGCTGCCGATCGGCAGCGTCGGCGGTAGCCGGCTGGCCTTTCAACCGCTGTTGCAACTGCCAGTAGAAGAATTGCGCACAATCTGGTCTAATGCACTTACGGCGCTGCTCAAATAGCTTCATTCGACAGTTCAATCGTTCAAGGTTTTATCGCCAAGGGCGGGGTCGGTAATTTAACGATGTCCGACAAATTCCATGAAGAGTGCGCGGTCATGGGCATCTATGGCCATCCCGAGGCAGCCAATATGGTCTACTTGGGACTTTATGCGCTGCAGCATCGCGGCCAGGAATCGTGCGGCATCGTCACCTCCGACGGCAAGGGGCTGATCTCCCATCGTCAAATGGGCTTGGTCGCCGACGCGTTTAAAGAAGATGTGATCAAGCGGCTCGAAGGGCCAAGCGCCATCGGCCACAATCGCTATTCGACGCAAGGCCAAAGCCATCTGAAAAATGCTCAACCGTTCGTCGTCGAATATTCCCAAGGTCCGATTGCCATCTCGCACAACGGCAATCTGGTCAACGGCACGCTGCTGCGCAACGAGCTCGAGCAGGCCGGCTCGATCTTTCAATCGACTTCAGACACCGAAGTGATCATTCATTTGATCGCCACTTCGAAAGAGCCGACCTTGATGGGACGGATCGTCGAAGCTCTGAGCCGCTGTCGCGGCGCTTATTCGCTGCTCTTTTTGACTCTCGACAAGCTGATCGCGGCGCGCGATCCCTACGGCTTTCGACCGCTGGTGCTGGGCAGATTTCCCGAAGGTAAAAACCGCGCCGCCTATGTCTTTGCTTCGGAGACTTGCGCTTTGGACTTGATCGAGGCGGAATATGTGCGGGATGTCGAGCCCGGTGAGATTGTTACGATCGGTCCCGATGGCATGGAGTCGCTTAAACCGTTTCCGCCCGTGCCCCATGCCAAGTGCGTTTTCGAGTATATTTACTTCGCTCGACCCGACAGCAAACTTTTCGGCCATAATGTCTACCAAGTACGCAAATCCCTCGGCCGCCAGTTAGCGCGCGAGAGCGGCGTCGAGGCGGACCTGGTGACGCCGGTTCCCGACTCGGGTGTGCCGGCGGCCATGGGCTTTGCCGAAGAATCGAAGATTCCGCTCGAGTTCGGCCTGATCCGCAATCACTATGTCGGCCGCACCTTCATCGAGCCGCAGCAGACCATCCGCAACTTTGGAGTCAAGATCAAACTCAATGCCCAGCGCGATGTCTTGCAGGGCAAGCGGGTGATTGTCGTCGACGATTCAATTGTGCGCGGCACCACCAGCCGCAAGATCATCCGGATGTTGCGCGACGCCGGCGCCCGGGAAGTGCATCTGCGCATCAGCTCGCCGGCGACCACCGGTCCATGCTACTACGGCATCGACACTCCGACCCGCGGCGAATTGATCGCTTCGGCCAACTCCACCGAAGAAATCCGTCGCTTCGTCGAAGCCGACACACTCGCCTATCTTTCCAATGAAGGCATGTTCACTTACTTCAACGGTGACAAGACCGGCTTCTGCGATGCCTGCTTCACCGGCAACTACCCCGTTCACTTCGAGGACGAAGGCCACATCAAGCAGCTCCATCTGTTCGACGCGCTGAATCGCTGATACAGAGTTCGTTCACCACGTATTCACGAGCCTAGAGATCCGCACCATGACTTCGCCCAGAGTGGTGTCTTCTTTCTGCCCAGTCGAAGAATTATTCTCCTGT
>DASSGE010000058.1:0-5724 GCA_035693605.1 Binatia bacterium | reverse complement strand
GTCGGTTTTGCGCGCCGCGCTCTCGCGGGCGGCTGACACCACGATCTCCCTCCCGATGGAGTTGGCGATGCGCGAGGTGATCCGGTCTTGTAGGGCAAACAGGTCGGAACGGTCGCCATCGAAGGTCTCGGCCCAGAGCTGCCCGCCAGAGGACGTGTCGGCCAGTTGGGCGTTGATGCGAATTTTTTCGCCGCTGCGCTGCACGTTGCCCTGCAAGGCATAGCGCACGCCCAAGTCTTTGCCCACCTGCTGTAAATTGATCTGTTTGTCTTTAAAAGTGTTCGCTGTCGTCGCCGCGATCACAAAGAGCCCGGCGGCGCGCGACAAATCAGTGGTGACCGTGGTGGTAAGCCCGTCGGCCACGTAGGCCTGCTCCGGGTCGCCGCTCAAGTTAGCAAACGGCAGCACAACAATAGAATGGCGCCCGGCAGAGGCGACGTTTCCGCCCAGCGTCGATCCATGTTGGCGCACAAACCATGCGCCGCCGGCGACAATTAGAATCACAATCGCGGCGGAGGCGAACCAAACTGGCCGACGGCGAGAAGGTGGCACGGTCTCGACTGCCGGCTCTGCGGTGTCCGGTGCTCGTGGCAGTTCTTCTTCGGGCAGCGCCGCGATGTCTTTCGCCGCCAGCCCAAACACTCCGACCGCGCGGGCGATGTTCTTCACCGTCTGCTCGCCGAGATCGGTGAAGGATAACGGGAGCTTGTCGCGGATTTGATCATTCGCAGTGCGCGAAATGCACAATCCGCCCGGCTCGCACAAGCTCTCAAGCCGCGCCGCGATATTCACGCCGTCGCCGAAGATATCGTCTCCGTCGATGATGACGTCGCCGACGTTGATGCCGATGCGAAAGATGACGCGCTTGTCCTCGGCCTCCTCGGCATTGCGGCTTAACATGCCGCGCTGGACGGCGACCGCGCAGGCGACCGCGTCAACCACACTGGCGAACTCGACGAGCAGTCCGTCGCCTGTGGTCTTGACGATGCGGCCACGATAGCCGGCGACTGCGGGATCGATGAGCTCGCGCCGGTGGTTTTTTAACGTATTTAAGGTGCCGACCTCATCCACGCCCATCATGCGGCTGTAGCTGACGACATCCGCCGCCATGATTGCCGCGAGCCGGCGTTCGGTAAGTCGGGTTTCCATGACTATTTCTCGCGATCAGGCGACAGTGTCAGGTTGGACATTCAGGAGAGACGAAAAAAATAATCTATCGAGATATCCGAAGTCGGACTATTTTTTATGTTCAATGAGTCTATCTTCCCCCGGCCGAGTTTACCAATTCCCGCCGCGCCTGTTCAGCGAAGCTCCAGTTTCGGACTTTATCGAGGGGGACGGGGTCTTTGGCTTTCAGTTCCAACAGCGATTGATCGACGAGCGTTTGTACAGCGGCGTCCGACACGACTCCGCCGTCGGACCAGCTTCGTTTGCCCAATTCATAGCTTCTTGCAGCAACGTCGCGGTCCAATTTGAGCCAGTTGGTTAGCATCTGGATGGTTTCCTCGCGGTTGGCGCCGGCGAAGGCCATGGCGCGGAAGACGGCTCTGATTATGCCATAGACTTGTTTGGGATTTTTCTTAATCGTTTCGTCGCGGACGGCGAGACCGGCAAGCGGCAGCTCCATGCGTTCGCCGAACCAGAGAAGATCTTTGTAGCCGGCCCTTTCCGCTTGCAGGTTGTAAGGCAGAGTTAGGATCGTTGCATCGACGCTGCCGGAAGCGAGCGCAGCGTAGCGCGCCGCGGCGCCGCCCATTTGCAAACGAACCAGATCACGCTCCGGGTCCAAACCATCTTGTTTGGCGACCGCGCGCAAGGCCAAGTCGGCGGCAGCGCCGTAGCTGCCGATGGCGATGCGTTTGCCCTTGAGATCGCGCAGTGATTTTACGTCCTTCTTGACGGTGAGAAAGTAATCGGGACGGCCAAGCAGGACGGCAATTGTTTTGACCGGCAAGCCGGCGGTGGCTGCCTTTATCGTTGACGTGCTGGGAGTGGCGTAGTCGACGCCCTGGGTGAGTAACGCATTGACCGCGATGTTGGCGCGCATCGTGATCGTCAATACGTCGAAGCCTTCGTCGCGAAAAAAGCCTTTGCGCGCGGCGACCTCTAGCGGCAAGGTGCTAAGCCCGGCACCGGTAGAGGCGATCTTGATTTCTTCGGCTGCGGAAACGGGCGGTGGTGAAAATGCCAGGATTGAGACGGTTGAAATCCCTAGCCGTAACGCGGATGACAGTTTCATCCTGGCATCTGTCGACGCATTGGCAGGATGCGAGCTGCGACTACGCTTCTTTTGCGGTCACATGGGCGCCGCCGAATGCTTCGGAGCGGTTGCCCACCAGCACCAGCGGTTCATCGCCGACGTTGGTGATCTGGTAGTAATCCTTGGCGCCGAAAAAAACAATCTCGTTTTTTTCGATCACTCGCTCTTCGCCTTTCAGTCCCTTGACCGATGCCTTGCCCTGCAAAACGAGAAAGGTTTCGGGTGACAAATGGTAGTGCATATCCGTGTGATCGCCCGGCTGAAAGTAGAGTATCCAGGAGCGAAACGTATCCGAACCGAATAGCGGCACGAAACGTTTGTCCTCATCTTTGGCCGTCCGCATGGTGTCGTTGATGTTGGCGAATTCCATTTAATCATTCCTCCGAGTTCGCTCTACTGGCCAATTCCACCCGTTCGATGCCGCGTCAATCGGTCAGGTCCAGCAGCACGCCGTCCGGGTCCGCCAGGCTTTGTTTACAGAGCTTGCAGCCTTCGAAGTTTTCCTTATGTCTTTCGCCTTCGCGGCCGATAGCGACTTTGCGCGGCGCGGAGCTTGGCGCCTCGGTGGCGAGCGCTTGGAGATCTTTATTGGTTTGTTCCAGGCTGTCGACTTTGAAACCGAAGTGTTCGAGTCCGGCGTAGAGGCCGCGATGGGTGGCCATGCTCCACGGCCGAATCGCCAAACCGACTTTGCCGTCGGTGAGGTAGTAGCTGTTGTCTCCGGACAAACCCTCGACCGGTTTGAGATCGAAAACCTTTTGATAAAACTCAGCGATATAAGCCGGTCGGCCGCTCCGGATGCAAATATGGTTGATCCAGCGCGGCTGTTCCCAGCCAAACTCGACGTATCCCTCGCGCACGTTGGCCATGCCTTTTTGCGAAAGATCGTATTGATTGCCATCGGGGTCGTGGCCGCGCAGCCCGGCGAACGGCACATGGCCAGGGCTCTCAGAAATATAAATGTCCGGATAAGATTGTTTAACCCGTTCGCGCACCAAGTCGACACTCTCGACGGCGAAACCAAAATGGTCAAAGCCCGCTTTGAATCCGGGTTGGCGCTGCAAGAGCGCCAGACCGATCACGCCGTCGCTTAAGTGTCCCCGTTCTTTGTTATATTCACCGGTCTCGTCGGTCATGCCGTTAGTGATTTTTTTCATGCCGAAAATGGTCTGATAAAATTTGGCCTCACGATTCCAATTCTCGGTCATCACTGCGATGTGTCGGATGGTAGCGAACATGGTTTTTCCTCCTCTTGTCCCGGATTCTTCTCAAAGTTGGGCGCTACTGTCAACGGCAAGGCCGGTTTCGAGTCCCGGGTCCCGAGATTGGAGTTAATAAATAAAATAGGACAGATAAATACGGCTGCGACGAATCTTGACTTCTGGCGAGCAAGCGGATTAGTTGCGGAGTAATCAGTATGACGATTCGCTCCTTTGAATTACTGCAACCCCACTCTCTCGCCGAAGCGGTGGAACTGCTGCAGAAGCACGGCGACGACTCCCGCGCCATCGGCGGCGGCACGACGCTGGTTATCTTGATGAAGCAGCGGGCGCTGCACTATCCGTTTTTGGTTGACCTGCAAACGATCCCCGGACTGAGCCACATTACGCAGGACAGCGACGGTATTCGTATCGGAGCTCTGGCGACGCACCGGATGATCGAGCTGTCGCCGCTCGTTCGCCGAGCTTTTCCCGCCCTTGCCGAAGCATTCAGCCATATCGGCAATGTCCGCGTGCGCCAGACTGCGTCGGTGGGCGGCAATCTCGCCCATGCCGATTATCGTTTAGACCCGCCGCCGCCGTTGTTGGCGCTCGGCGCTTCAGTTTCAGCTTTCGGTCCCAAAGGACCCCGTGTGATCCCGCTCAATGATTTTTTCCGCGGCATGTACGAGACCGCGCTCGAACCCGGCGAGATTCTCACCGAGATCAAAATCCCGCAAATGCCGGCTAACAGTCGGGCGGTCTATCTGCGCTACAGCACGCTATCGGCAAACGATTGGCCCTGTGTCGGTGTGGCGGCGTTCATGCAAAAGGAGGGCGGCCGCTGTCAGCAATTACGTCTGGCGCTCGGCGGCGTGGCGGCGACGCCACTGTTGATCTCCGGATTGGAGTTCGCCCACGATCAGGTTCTCGATGCTGGCGTGATCGACAAGCTTCTCACTACGGTCGAGGAACAAATCTCGCCGTCATCCGATATGCGCGGATCGGAGTGGTATAAGCGCAAGATGGCGCGGCTGTTTGCGCGAAAGGCGATCGAGCAGCTCAACGGCTAAACCCATGGCAAATTTCTCCGTCGTCGGACAATCAGTTTATCGCAAGGACGCCAACCCCAAAGTCACAGGGCGGGCGCTGCATGTTGGCAACATTGAGATGCCAGGAATGCTCCAAGTTGCGGTCCTGCGCAGTCCTTACCCGCACGCGCGCATTCGGCGCATTGACAAATCCAAAGCCGAAGCCTTAGCCGGTGTCGCGGTGGTTCTCACTGGCGCCGACATCGCCAGGATGCCGGGCGTCGATCCGCACTTCGGCCCGGCGTTTCGCGATCAGCCGATACTCGCGGTGGAAAAGGTTTGCCACGTTGGCGATCCGGTCGTCGCCGTGGCAGCACTGGACGGTCGAACTGCCGAGGATGCACTGCAGTTGGTCGAGATCGACTACGAGCCGCTGCCTGCGATCTTTGACGTGCTGGATGCAGTCAAGAAGGATGCGCCGCTGGTTCACGAACAGCACCGGCCGGCCAAGGCTTTCGCCGATTTGGCCCATGTCAAAGCCGGAGAGCAGTCCAATATTTGTTATCAGTTCAAACTTCGTGCCGGCGATGTCGAGGCGGCTTTCGCAGCGGCCGATCGGATTTTCGAAGACACATTTACCTCGCCGCCGGCCCAACATATGCCGATGGAGCCGCATGTGACTCTGGCATACTTGGATGAACACGATCGGCTCAATATCTGGACGGCGAGCCAATCGCCCTCCTACGTGCGCACCGAGATTGCCACCACTTTCGGAATTCCAATGCACCGGATTCGCGTCCGTGTTCCGTACTTGGGCGGAGGCTATGGTGCCAAGCTTTATGCCAAACTCGAGCCGCTGGTGACCGCTCTGGCCTTGATCACCAAAAAGCCGGTGCGCTACGCCCTGACACGAGAAGAAGAGTTTCTCACGATCACCAAGCACAAAGTAGTCACGAAAATAAAAACCGCAGTCAAAAATGGCGCGATCACAGCGCGCAAGTGCGAAGTTTATTGGGACACTGGAGCCTATGCGGAGATTGGTCCGCGCATCGGTCACAAGTCAGGCTACACCTCGGCGGGGCCGTATAAAATTCCGAATGTTTGGATCGATTCATACTGCGTCTACACCAACAAGGTGCCGGCCGGCGCTTTTCGCGGGTTTGGTGTGCCGCAGGTGATCTGGGCCTATGATTCGCAGACTGACATGATCGCGCGCGCTCTCGGTGCCGACCCG
>DASSGE010000057.1:0-2405 GCA_035693605.1 Binatia bacterium | reverse complement strand
TAAAGCGCCAATCCGGATCGTGCCATTCTCGCCGGCGACATTACCAAGACCTGAGAGTCTCTTAACGTTAATCAAACGTTCGTAGTGAACCAGCCCTTCCTTCATCGCCAACAAGAGTTCGGTCCCGCCGGCGTAGATCTTCGCGCTGTCGCCAAATCGGCCGAGCAGTTCGGAGACTTCGGCGATACTTTCGGGTTCTTCCAATCGAAACCTTTTGAGCATCTCACTTGTCTCCCTCTAAGCTCGTTTTCACCGCCTGGGCAAACTCCTCGAGCACTTGATCGGCCTTGCGTTTGATAATCCCGTGGCCGAGCGCAGCAAGCTTGCCCAAGATGTCGACACCGGCGACAAAACTCACCACGGTCGCGTTGTTTTGCTCGCGCAGATTGACATCGAGATCGATTTTCATGCGGCTGCCGATCTTGTTGTCGGCGCCGGATGCCTGGGCTTTGATATGACTCAGTTCTTCGCGTTCCAGGACTTCGATCGTGGTGGGAAACTCAACCTTGAAAGGTCCAACCTTCTCGACCATGGTCGCCGTGTACCGTTTGCCGTCTTCGACGGTTTTCGCGTCTTTGCATCCCGGCACACAGGCGATGAAACGGTCTATATCCCAGATGAACTTCCAGACCTTTTCCCGCGGCGCGCGGATTTCCACTTGTTTTTCAAATTGCAAATACGTTCCTCCGAGTTTCGATCTAATTTTGCTATCAAATGGCAGTGAATCGCGCAAGCGAACCCGCGCAATTTTGTTGCTTGAATTTATGCAGTTAGCGATCAGGGCGAGGGCTCATCACCCGGCGCCGGTGATATCAGTGGCGTCTTTGAATTCTTTGCTGAGATAGGTCTTCAATTTCTTCTTGACGCGCTCTTCGATCTGGCGCACGCGTTCGCGGCTGATGCCGTACTTGTCACCGATCTCGCGCAGAGTCAGCGGATCTTCGTTGAGCAAGCGCTCGCGGTAAATCACCAGTTCCTTATCCTTCAGGCTTTGGGCGAACTGCTCCATCTTTTCCCGCAGCATCTGCTGGTATTGAGTCTCGGCGTATTCTTCTTCTGGATTCTGCTTATTATCGGGGAGAAAATGCAGCAGCGTCGCCTCCTCGTCGTCGCCGATCGGCACATCCACCGAAAGATCTCGGCTCGCCAGGCGCTGCTCCATCTCGACGACTTCGTCTTCCTTGACGTTCAACCTCTGAGCCAGTAGTTTCGGCCCGACGACAAGCCCCTCGGCCTCAATGCGCTCCTTCTCTTTTTGCAGATTGAAAAATAACTTGCGTTGGGCCTGTGTGGTGCCGATCTTGACCATCCGCCAATCGTTCATGATGTAGCGAATCATGTAAGCGCGAATCCACCAGACCGCATACGACGGGAAGCGGACGCCACGATAGGGGTCGAAATTCTTCACCGCTTCCATGAGCCCCATGTTTCCTTCCTGCACCAGGTCGAGCAGGGTCTTGAAGGATTTTTGATATTCCCGGGCGATCATCACCACCAGACGCAAATTGGCGGTGACGAGTTTATATGCGGCTTCGAGATTACCGAATTCTTTGTATTCCACCGCAAGCTTATGCTCGTCCTCGCGGCTGAGGACGGCAAATCGGCGGATCTCGGCGAGATACCGTTGCAGAGGATCGAACGGCACCAGTGCCTTCGGACTGCTGTTCGGCTCCTCCTCGTCGACGATTTTTGGCAGATCGATTTCAGCGAAGGAAATATCGGTTTGCGGAGTATTATCTTCTTCGGCCATGAGCGGCATCACACCCCCACCACAACCTGCTCTTTATGTGGCGTACGGGAAGGTCTGGGTCTTTCAGCTGGATCGCAAGGCTAGAATTGACGCCGCGGAGGGTTCAAATTCTAGGAATCTGACGCGACTTTATGAATTTTGCCAGCGGCGATCTCGCGCAGGGCAACAACCACTTCGCGGTTGTCGGAATCGATTAACGGCTTGGCGCCTTTGAACAGATGACGTGCCCGCTTGGATGCCAACAATACCAGCTCAAAGCGATTGTTAACCTTCTCCAAACAGTCTTCAACGGTAATACGCGACATGTCAATCTCCTCTGAAAACCTGAGAAGATTGAACCAGATTTTCTCGCTAATATCAATAAAGTGAGGCAGTTAAGAGCAGAGCGGCGTGGGCCAAACAACGCCTACGGGCGTGTTTTTCAGTTGGAATCGCGTCGCGATGTCGGGAGACCAACACATCTGAAAGCGCGGTCTAGTGTTCCGTCTGGGCATAGCACTTACTCTTGGCAAAGGCCATATCGAGTGCCATGCCGGTGACCACGGCTTGCCAAGCTTCATCCTCGGAAAGGCCGCGTCCTTTGATGGAGCGCCAGAGAAAAATGATTTCTTCCTCGGTCACGGTGTCGAATAGATCCGCATCGTGCTCGCGGTTC
>DASSGE010000056.1:0-2361 GCA_035693605.1 Binatia bacterium | reverse complement strand
CGTCGTATGACTGGTCCTTTGGCCACAGTGTGCCCGGCTCGTTTCGCACCATCATGGCCTATTCCTGCGCTTCGCCTTGTCCCCGCATTCTGCACTATTCCAATCCGGATGTGCTCTATAAGGGCGTCCGGACCGGGATTCCCGACCAACGCGACAACGCCTGGACCGGCGATTTAATCGCGCCGATTGTCGCCGCGTTCCGCTCGGGCAGCATCGGCGTTGCCAACAACCCGCCAAGATTTACCAGCGATCCAATTAGCAAACCTAATGCTAACCAAGGTACAGCTTATTCAGGCAGTCTCGCCAGCAACGCCAACGATCCCGACAACGACCCGCTAGCTTATGCCAAGAATGCTGGTCCCGCCTGGCTCAATATCGCCGTCAATGGCGCGCTAACCGGCACTCCGAGCGCTAATGATCTGGGAATTAACACCTTCACGGTGTCGGTCTCCGACGGCAAAGGCGGTTCGGACAGCGCAACATTACAAATCAATGTAGTCGGCGGCTTAAACGCGCCGAGCAATCTCGCCGGTTCGTCTACTGTCTCGCGGCGCATCGAACTCACCTGGAATGACAACTCGGGTAACGAGAAAGGTTTCAGAATCGAGCGCTCGACCAACGGCTCGAGCTTTACCAGGATCGCCACCCGCAGCACTAACGTAACGGCTTATTCCGACGCCAAACGAACTTCAGGACGGACCTATTACTACCGCGTGCGTAGCTACAACCGCAGTGGCCAGTCCGCCTATTCCAACACGATCAGCGTCGTCGCGAAATAGTTCCACGCGAAATTCTTGGCCGACGTGTTGGCCATTAACCGGCTCGAACCGTCGAGCCGGTTTTTTTTTGCCGCCGGCTTGCGGGCGGTACTGCTCAAGGCCCGAGAGTCGTGGACATTCTTCGCGGCTTGGCATAAGTGATTGGCAACACAAACCTCGAGAGGTATGCCCTTGGACATTGACGAACTCAAGCAAAACATAGTTACTGCCAGCCATATTTTGCACCAGCAAGGCATCGCCGCCGCTTTTGGCCATGTCAGCGCGCGCATCCCGGGAACCAACACATTCATCTTTCCGCCGCGCATGAGCCCGGCACTGGTGCGCAAGGACAATTTGCTAACCCTCGATGTCGACGGCAATCAGCTTTCCGGCGAAGGCCGGCCGAACACCGAATTTTGGATTCACGCGCGGATTTATCAGGCGCGTCCCGATGTCCAGTCGGTCTGCCATGTCCATCCGCCGAGCTGCGTCGTGTTAGGGTCTCTAGGGGAAACCATACGGCCGCTGCACGCCTCTGGCGCTGTGTTTAAAAACGACGTGCAAGTCTTCGATCCGATCACTTTGATCCGCACCCGCGAGTTAGGAGACGATGTCGCCAAAACGCTGGGACCGCATGGCGCGATGCTGCTGCGCGGCCACGGCGTCAACGTCGCCGACAAAGATGTCCGGCGCGTCTGCATCATGACGCTGTGGATGGAGGAAGCGGCAAATTATCAGCTGCGCGCCATGTCGGCCGGCAAGCCGCGCTACTTCACACCGGAAGAGCTTCAGGTCATTTATCCGCAAGTTTCCGGCGAAGAGGTATCTAACCGCGCGTGGGAGTATTTCAGTAGCCGGTTGGAATCTTAATGGCCGAACGCTTGAGACTGTCGGCTCGAACGCGATATTGTCGGTAGAGCAAAGGAGGATAAAAAATGGCACTCAAACACAGCGAGCTGCGTCAAGCGGTCATCGACAGCGCAAATTTTCTCGTGCGCACCGGCGCGATCTCGATGAGCCATCATGGCAACTTTAGCGTGCGCGTGCCCGGCACCGACACGATCCTGCTCACCGCGTCGAGCTCCTTCGACAATTTGCAGCCGGAAAATCTCGCGCTGCTCGATCTCGACGGCAAACTGGTCGAAGGCGAGATCAATCCGACCAACGCCGAGATCGTCCACATGCACGCCATCGTTTATAAGCAACGGCCGGATACCGGCGCCGTCGTCCACACCCACTCGACCTATGCCACTAGTTTCGCCCTGGCGAGCCGCGCCTTGGGCTGCTCCTATGAAGCGCTGGTGCGAAACGACATGGCCGATGGCGTGCCGTTGGCGAAATACGGCCCGCGCGGCTCCGGCGAGTCGGTAACGAACATCGCCAATGCCCTCAACCAAACCAAGAACACCAAAGCCGTGCTGTTGGAAAATCACGGTGTGCTCGCTTTCGGCGCCACTCCGACTGCGGCGGCGCGGGCCAATTTGATCGTCGAGGAAGCCGCGCAAATGGCGATCTACGCGGAAATACTGGGCGGCGCCAAACTGATTGCGCCGGAATTGTTGAAAGCTACCGTCGGCCGCAGAGATGAATTCGCCCGCGCCGG
>DASSGE010000055.1:0-3312 GCA_035693605.1 Binatia bacterium | reverse complement strand
AGCTCCATGCAGTCGGTCTATCAGCGAATCCGCGATGTCGCGCGGGTCGACGCCACCGTCCTCATCGAAGGCGAGACCGGCACGGGCAAGGAGCTAGTCGCGCGCGCCATCCACGCTTCGAGTCATCGCAAAGACAAACCGTTCATCGCCGTGAATTGCGCCGGCCTCACCGAATCTCTGCTCGGCAGTCAACTCTTCGGCCACAAGCGCGGCGCCTTCACCGGTGCCGTCGAGGATCACCAAGGATTATTCGAAGCGGCGAACGGCGGCACTTTGTTCTTGGACGAGATCGGCGATATCCCGATAACGGTGCAAAACCAACTGCTCCGGGTGCTCCAGGAACGTGAGATCGTACGTCTCGGCGAGTCCAAGCCGCGCAAGATCGATGTGCGCGTGCTCGCCGCGACCCACCGCACGCTCGGCGATGAAGTGGCCAAAGGCAACTTCCGCTCCGATCTGCTTTATCGTATCCGAGTGGCGCGTATCCTGCTGCCGCCGCTGCGCCAACGGCGTGAAGACATTCCATTGCTAGCCGCGTCGTTTCTCGCTCAATTCTCGACGGCGAGCGGCAAGCCGGTGAAAGAACTGAGTTTGGAAGCGCTCCGCCTGCTATCGGAGTACGATTGGCCGGGTAACGTCCGGGAACTGAAGAGCGCCATCGAATACGCGGTCATCGGTTGCAAGAGCAGCGTCGTTCAGGAAGACGACTTGCCGCCGGAAGTCCGCCCCAGTCTGGACGGCCTTGACGCAATCCCCAGCGCCACACCGACAGATGAGAAGGGTACTCTGCAGCACGCTCTCGATCGCGCCGGTGGCAATCGCGCTAAAGCAGCGCGGCTGTTAGGTATCAGCCGCGCGACATTCTATCGCCGACTTGCCGATCTCAATACTCCCCCACGCGAAAAGTAGTTCACGGTCTCAGCTGATACATCTTGAGACAATCGGTGAGACAGTCGACTGTCTCATGAATGTCTCATCACGTTGTGCTCATTTTTTCCGAGGTCATTTTGTCGTGCTAAATCAAGAAAACTGAAGCCCGAAAAATTTGGCATCTCCATTGCTCGTAAGTTCAAGGCAGAAAGGTTCAAAAACAAAATTAAAAAGGAGGAAAGAGAAATGAGAATCTTTAAAGCAGCGTTAGGGGCGATGGTGATCAGTGTGGGTTTGGGTCTGGGCGGAGCGGCGAAAGCTGAAATGGCGCCGGAAAAAGACATAGTCGATACCGCAGTGTCGGCCGGATCGTTCAAGACCTTGGTGGCCGCAGTTCAGGCGGCGGGATTGGTCGATACACTCAGAGGCAAAGGACCATTGACAGTGTTCGCGCCGACCGACGAAGCATTTGCAAAGTTGCCGGCCGGCACGGTGGAGAGTCTGCTCAAGCCGGAAAATCTCGGCAAACTGCAAGCGATTCTGACCTACCACGTGGTGCCTGGCCAAGTGATCGCCAGCGAAGTCGTGACTCTTAAAAGCGCCAAGACCGCAAACGGTCGCGCCTTACAGATCAACGTCGCCGACGGCAAGGTCATGGTCGACAACGCTCAAGTGGTGAGCACCGATATCATGGCGAGCAACGGCGTGATTCATGTCATCGACACGGTTGTGATCCCTTAACTAGCTAGCAACACTTTAGCGGCTGGGGCGCAATGCTCCAGCCGTTTTGTTTTTATTACTATTACTGATTCTCTCTAAGTTTGATTCCAGCGCCTCGTGATTAATCAGAAATTAACGTACAGCCCTTCACCCGGAGCGATTGGGGTTTCCATCCAACGCCGAGATTGATATGTAGTCGAGGATTTCCAGAATGACGCACGGAGACACAGGGCATGGATCAACTCGGTTATTTTTCCAAGGCAATTCGCACGTGGCGGCGCAGCATCACGCTTTCCGTCATCGTCGCGTTTATCATCGTGATGCTCGGCGAGAGCCAGGGCGCCAATGCACCCACCCGAGTCACCATCGCCTACCCAAGTCCTAGCCCGCGTGTCGCACCGCTATGGGTCGCCCAAGACCTGGACCTGTTCGGCAAGTATGGCCTGAGTGCGCAGGTCGTCCTCGTGCGCAACAATCAAATGCTTAGCGCCGGGCTGATCTCCGGCGATCTTGAAGTCGGCTACACCGGCGGCACGACCGTGCTCGGCGCGGCCGCCGCCGGCGCGGAGTTGAAAATGGTTGGCGGCTTTATCAGTCGCGGCCGCGGATTTCTTACGGTCAAGCCGGAGATCCGCAAAACCGCCGATCTAGCCGGCAAGCGTTTCGGCGTGCAAAGCATCGGCGGGACGATTTGGATGTACGCCATGTTGACATTGGAGCAGCTTGGTCTTGATCTCGCCCGCGATAAGATTCAGCTCTTGGTCGTCGGTGATCAAACCGTCATGGTGCGGGCTTTGGAAACCGGCGTCGTCGATGCCGCGGTGATGACCACCCGCGCCTACGCCCTGGCGCTCAAGCAAAAAGGCTTCAACGTCCTAGCCGAAGTGTTTCCGGCGATGTCGTCCACCGGCATCGTCGCCCGCAGAAGCTTTATTGAAAAGAACCCAGCGACTATGGAAAACGTCATCAAGGCGCTGATTGAAGCGGAGTATTTTATCCTGTCGCCGCGCGGCAGAACCCAGACGGTAAAGACGATCATCAATCGCTTGAAGCTCTCCGACCCGAACCTCGCCGAAGAAGGCTACGCGGACATCGTCAAGGAATTCGACGCCAAGCCCTATCCCTCTCTGGAAGGACTGAAAAACATGCAGCGGCTGATGGCGATGCAAAACCCCAAACTCGCCGACATCAACACCGCGAGCCTGATGGACAGCTCGTTCATCCGCAAACTCGACGACAGCGGATTTTTCACCCAGATGCAGGCGCGCTACCGGGAGTGATAAAGAGGATAGTTTGAATTTGAAATTTTAAATCTGGAATCTGGAATTTGAAACAGGCTCGCCAAACGAGCCCGCGCTCACGCGCGCGCGACCTCAGCGATAATCGGCACCGCTGGCGCGCTGTCACGATCCCGCCGGATCATCATCGCCATGCCCGCCGCCAACAGCCCCATCACCGCGCCGCTTAAAAACGCATAATAGTAATCGCCGAAGCGACTGTAAATCCAGCCTGCGCCGAAGGCGGCGATGGCGCTGCCGATTTGATGCGACACGAAGACCAAACCGAACAAAACGCCAACCCGGTCCTGGCCAAAATGTTTGGCGATGAGTGCCACCGTCGACGGCCCGGTGGCGAACCAATCGAAGCCATACAAAACCGCAAAGACGAACAGGCTCGATGCGTCGGTCACGTAGGGCAAAACGAAGAGCGACAAACCGCGAA
>DASSGE010000054.1:0-7750 GCA_035693605.1 Binatia bacterium | reverse complement strand
TTGGAAGCGGACCTCGTCGCCGTGCGCCGCGCGCCGATCCAAGTGTCGGCGCTGGTTTCCAATGAAGTTCAGTTCGTCCGGGGCAGCGCATCGAGCATGCTTTCTGCAGCCGCCCAAGGGGCCAAGCTCAAAATTATCATGTCGCTGTTCGCCGAGCGGGCGTCCTACGATTTTCTGGTCGGGCCGTTGATTAGCAAACCCAGCGATCTACGCGGCAAGAAGATCGGCGTGCAGGACTTTAGCGGTCTGCTCTGGAGCCTCACCATGCTGTCGTTGCGCGAAATGGGCCTAGACCCGCAAAAGGACAGTATCAGCATCCAAGCGATCGGCGACAGCACGGTTATCGCCCAGTCCTTGGCGAGTGGCATAATCGATGGCGCGGCGCTGGATAAATTACAATCGGCGCGGCTGCAGACTCTCGGCGTGAGGCCCTTGCTCGACTTGAGCAAGATCGCTCTGCCCTCAAGTCCCTTGATGTGCGCCGAATCGTTCGTGCAAAAGAATCCGCAGACCATCGAAAATTTCATCAAAGCGATGATCGAAGCCAGCGCGTTCATGCGAGCGAACAAAGAGCGCGGTGTCGCCCTGCTACAAAAATACATAAAGGTCGATCGCCAGCTCGCCGAGCTAGGTTATAAATTTCTTTTAGACGACCTGACGTCTTACACTTTCGTCACGCCCAAGGGATTGAAAACCGCCCAGGACATTATCGCTCTGCGCGACCCGAAAATTGTCAAATTCAACGTCGAGGATTTACTCGATCAGCGTATATTGGCCAAGGTCGTAAAGAGTGGCTACGTCGAAGAAATAGAGCGGAAATACAAGTTGCGACATTAGCGAACTAAAACAACCACGAACGAATCGAATGCCCACACCCGGTATTTTCTTGGAGGCATCGTCCCAGTCTTGATTGCGATGAACTCACTCGAGCTGGACACCGGAAGCGCACCTGATATAGCTAACTGCGCCAATAACTGAAATAATGAACCTATGAGCAATCGAATCACTGACATTGGTACGATGCGCAGTAGTGTGGATGCGGCCCGGCGGATTAATACCTTTGGCTTGAAGAAAACCGCCAAGCTGGGCAGTGAAAAAAACCCAGCGGTTGTCCGAGTACAATCGGAAGCCCGACGCAAGGAAATGAGGGCGATTTTTGAAAAGCATGGGTGGGAATGTCGCGTCAACATTGAGCCCGACAAGCCCGAGGATGTCGGCGACTTGGAACGTTTACTGCATCCACAAAAACCAATCGTCGTCGCAACGAAAGTCGGGCGTAACGAGCCTTGCCGATGCGGCAGTGGTAAAAAATCTAAAAATTGCTGTGCAAAGTAGTCGGTGGTCTGAACGAGGTCGACAATATCTATCGGGTTGCACTGGCTCGACGCAACGCCTTGCAAGCCAGTTATAAGGAGCGATGTATATGAGTAAAGGAATGGACGCAAAGAAACAAGGAAAGAAAAAACCTCAGAAAACTTTGATGGAAAAACGGGCGGACAAGCGCGCCAAGAAAGACGCCAAAGGCTTTTCCATCAAGACAAAGTAATTATCCTGGGTAATCCAGCGGCGGGATCGCGCCGCTATCGTCGGAGCGCCGCGTTTACGTCAGTTCCCGCCGGTTGCGATCGTCCGATAATTCCCGCCTTATCACGAAGGCACAAGTATATTAAGGTCTTCGCGGTGAAGAAGTTTTTTTTCCCAAGCCATCACCCACCTCGAGCGCAAGCGTTGGAAAGGCAAAGTCGCTATGTTATGACCTTGCCTAATCCAAAATTTGCGAGGTTTTTCCATGAGCGAAGTGTCCAAAAAAGTCGCCGAGATGCTGCTGTCGACGGAGTCGATCGCGGTTTATAAGGACAAGCCGTACGTGTTCGTCTCCGGGCGCATCTCGCCGGTCTACATCGACTGCCGCAAGCTGTTGTCGTTCGCCGCGGAGCGCGAATTCATTGTCACGGCACTAGCCAGGATGGCGGAGACCGATATCGGTCTCGACAACTTCGACGTCGTCGCCGGTGGCGAAACTGCCGGCATTCCTTACGCGGCGTTTGTCGCCCATATCGTCAAAAAGCCGATGATCTATATACGCAAGCAGCCCAAAGGCTACGGCGGCACCAAGCAAATCGAGGGGATCCTCGAACCCGGCAAGCGCGTGCTCATGGTCGAGGACTTGATTACCGATGGTTTGAGCAAGCTGCGCTTCAACATCGGTGTGCGCGGCGCCGGCGCCAAAATGACTCATTGCTTGTGCGTGTTCGATTACGCTTCGGACCGGCTCAATCAGCATGAAGGCAAGGACGCCTTGGCGAAGAACGGTATCGCGCTCCACGTGCTGGCCAATTGGGACGACGTCTTGGACACCGGCACGAGCAAGCACTACTTCACTGAGGAACAAAAGAACCAGATTATTGACTTCTTGAACGACCCTGAGAACTGGGGCCGCAAGATGGGGTTTGTTTAATCGGCTTAAGCGCGTTCAAGTCGTTCAAGCTGTTTGGTTCCACAATCCCCTGGCTCTACGGAGTTCCACTTAATCTCCAAACCGTGCAATGAAAACTCTCATTCGAAATGCATTGCTCGTGACCATGAACGAGCACAATGATGTTGTTGACAAAGGCAGCATTGTTATCGACGGCAACCGTATCGCCTATGCAGGGCCGGCCGAATGGACGCCGGAGGGGCCGTTCGACAAAGTCATCGACGCCGATCGAATGATCGCCACGCCGGGGATGGTTAACGCTCACTGCCACTCGGCCGCCAATCTAGTGCGCGGCATGATGCCGAGCAAACCGCTGGAGATCTGGCGCGCGTACTACCGGGCATCGTTGCGCGACATGCGCGAGGACGACTTCTACGCCAGCGCGCTCTTGGGCGGTATGGAGATGCTCAAGAACGGCGCTACCACTGTGCTCGATCACTTCGCCGGCAGCGCATCGTGCCGCTTCATGGGTGCCGGTGCGGCGATCCAGGCGATGCGCGACCTCGGCCTGCGCCATGTTGCGGCGCTGACGATGACCGACAAAAACTACGAAGACACCATCCCGCTCGGCCGGACCGATGCGAGCCTGAGCGACGAAATCAAGCGCATGAGCGCCAGCGAAGCCAAGACGACCCAAGCTTGGCTCGACGAGTGCGAGGAGTTTGTCGCGACGTTTCACGCGCCGGACAATTTGACAATCGCCTGCCCTGGTCCATCCGCGGTACAGCGCTGCACCGACGCGTTGCTCACGGGGTGCGCCGAGATTGCGCGTAAGAAGAATTTGCCGCTGCATATTCATCTTGCCGAGACCAAGGCGCAGCAGGTGCAGGGAAATGCGAATTATGGTCATTCGCTTTTGCAGCACCTCGATTCGCTTGGTATCGTCGGCGCCAATCTTTCCTGCGCACATTCGATCTGGATCGAAAATGCGGATGTCGAGATCTTTGCCCGGCGCGGCGCGACCCCGGTGCACAACCCGGCGAGCAATCTGCGCATAGGCAGTGGCATCGCCAAGGTCAAAGATTTTCTCGCCGCCGGCGTGAATGTTGGATTGGGCACCGATGGCGCGGCGTCCAACGACAACCAGAACATGTTCGATGCGGCCCGTTTGGTCGCGCTGATTCACAACCAGGCCGGTAGCGATTTCAATCAGTGGGTTACCCCCAGGCAAGCGCTGGCCATGGCGACACGCAACGGCGCTCGCGCTTTTGGCCTAGACGCCGGCGTGATTGCGCCGGGAAAGCTCGCCGATATCGTGCTTTTGCGCCGCGACGCACCGGCGTACCGGCCGTTGAACGATGCCGTCAATCAAATCGTCTTTTGCGAGAACGGCAGCAACGTCGATACCGTGCTAGTACATGGCGAAGTCGTCGTCGAGGGCGGGCGGCTCACCAAGGTCGACGAGATGGAAGTGCTCAAGCGCGCCGAAGACGCGCGGACCCGCCTTGAGCCGTCGATGCAAAGAGAACTCAGTGCCGCACGCAGCATGGAGCCGGCGCTGGCAGAAATGTATTTTCGAGTATTTAGTAACTAGGTCTCAGGCGGCTCGCGGCCATTACGAAATTCCTGGTCGTCGTTTGTGCCACTCCGTCGCTTGTTCGTAGGCGTGGGCAACGCGGAAACAGGTGGCTTCTTCGAATGCCGGCGCGACTATTTGTAATCCCGCCGGCAAATTCCCTTCAGTAAAGCCGCAGGGCACTGATATCGCCGGCAATCCTGTCAAGTTAAATGGGTTGGTGAAACTCGGTCGCATATTTTGCTCGTTCGGGTCCATGCCTTCGAAAGTTTCGGGTGGACGGGCGGCGCCGGGAACGGCAAAGACGTCCACTGTGGCGAAGTTGGCGCGGATTTGATCATTCAAAACAGACCGGGCGCGTTGAGCCGTCAGATAATCAGCCGCGCTTAGGAACGCGCCTTCAAGCATTCTTCTGCGCACTGAGCTGCCGAATTTTAGCGGCATCTGCTGGTACGTCTTTTCGTGATACGTGTAGGCTTCACAGACCAAAATTGTTTGGTTGGCTTTGCGCGCCAATGAAAAAGGCTTGCCGTCGATGTCGACGATTGTGGCGCCGAGACTTTCGAGGACTTTGAGCGCTTGATTGAAAACCGCTTCGGTTAACGGATCAATGCCTAAATTTTCATCGAACCAGTTCGTGCGCGGCACGCCGACACGCAGGCCCTTAATCCCATCCTTCATGCCGGCTCGAAAGTTCGGCACCGGTACATTCGTCGAAGCACTATCCTTGGGATCATATCCAGCCAGGACTTGCAGCATGATGGCGCAGTCCTCGACGCTGCGTGTCATAGGACCCGTATGATCGAGCGACCAGCTAAGCGGGACGACGCCGTAGCGGCTGCAGCGGCCGTAGGTTGGTTTGATACCGACGACGCCGCAGTGGGACGACGGTGTTCTAATCGATCCGCCGGTATCGGATCCGAGAGCGCCGTAACAAAAGCCGGCGGCGAGCGCCGCGCCCGAACCGCTGCTTGAGCCGCCTGGAATATGCGCTAGGTTCCAGGGATTTCGCACCGCCGGGAAGGGAGCATCCACGGATGGCCCGCCGAAGGCGAATTCGTGCATGCCTAGTTTCCCTAGCATGATCGCCCCGGCGGCCTGAAGTTTTGTCGCGGTGGTGGCATCGATGTCGGGAATCCAGTTCTCCAAAACTGCCGAGTGACAAGTGGTACGAATCCCTTTGGTCGCATAGAGATCTTTGAGCGCAATAGGAATGCCGTGTAGCGGGCCACGGTCGATTCCGGCACGAAGCTCTTTTTCAGCTTGCCGGGCCTGTTCGAACGCGAGATCGCCTGTGACGGTGATAAAGCTATGCAGCTTGCCGTCCAATGCGTCTATGTGGTCGAGGCAGACATCGGCAAGTTCCATGGCAGAAAACTCTTTACGACGGAGCCCGGCAGCCGCTGCGCCGATGGTTAGAAAGCAGAGTTCGTTTTGCTCCACGGAATGGTTACTTTCTGTGATCGCTTCGGGCGTTAAAGACACCTGCCGGCTCGTCCGAGGAGGTCAGCAGCTCTCTCAATTCGACCGCCTGCTTACGTGCGCGAATGACGCCCGGCAAGAGCTTTTGCAATTCGTCCTGGGTTAGTGTTAAACCGCGCCTCTGGGCTATGGACTTTAGCTGTTCTAGGGTCAAGTCTTCGGTCATACAAATCACCTGAGCAAAATGTGATGGGAACGGTGGTTTCGTTAGCGCTATCGGGCAAAAGTGTCTGTCAATTGACGGGGCCATCGATGTGCTGCTTTCGGCCGTCGAAAGGCGCAATACGATTTTCCCGGACTGACTGGCACGCGTCTCGCAGGACTAGAATACAACGACTAAATCGTGAAAAAAAGTCAATACTGGTTGCGGTTTGATAGTCATTTACTCGCTAACCTTGTTCGTCAACGCGGCGTTGTTGTTCATTGTTGAACCGATGGTCGCGAAGATGATCCTGCCACTCCTGGGCGGTAGCCCGGCGGTTTGGAACGCGTGCCTGCTATTCTTTCAAGGCTGCCTACTGATTGGCTATGCCTATGCGCACTACGGCAGTTCGTGGCTTGGTATCAAGCGCCACGCGTGGGGCCATTTGGGATTAGTTCTTGCGGCCACGTTATGGCTGCCGATCGCTCTGCCGGTGCAGTGGTTCTCGAGACCGGCTGAGAATCCGACAGAGCTAATCTTATGGAGTTTGACGGCTGCGATTGGGCTGCCGTTTCTCGCAGTCGCCGCGGCCGCACCGCTGCTGCAAAAGTGGTTTGCTCAATGTCACCACAGCGCCGCTCGAGATCCTTATTTCTTGTATGCGGCGAGCAACGCAGGCAGCTTGGTCGGATTGCTTGCCTATCCGTTTTTGTTGGAACCCAATCTTACGCTCAGTCAACAAACTCGATACTGGTTCTACGGTTACGTCGGAGTCTCGGCGCTCGTTGCGCTCTGCTGGCTGTTGTCGTTGCGGTCGAGCTCTAGGCGCATTGAGGAAAACGTGACCGAGATTATTCACACTGAAGAAGCGCAAAATGGGATCAATGGTGGCGATATTTCAATTGCGGCTACTCGTCGGCTGGGCTGGATTTTCTGGTCGTTGGTGCCATCAAGCTTGCTTTGCGGCGTGACCACGTACATTACCACCGATGTGGTTTCGACGCCGCTGTTCTGGGTGATTCCACTGGCCGCCTATTTGGTTTCATTCATCGTCGCGTTCAGCGGCGCGAAATGGGTCACCGGCACGTTCACGCTTCGAAGTCAGGCCTTTCTGTTGCTCGGTGCGGCGTTAACACTCGCGATGAGCGCCACAAGTCCGGTTTACCTAGTTCTGCCAGTACACCTGCTGGCTTTCTTCACTACCGCTATGATCTGTCACGGTCGGCTCGCTGAGGATCGGCCGCCGGCTATCTATCTCACCGATTTCTATCTTTGCATATCTCTGGGAGGTGTACTCGGTGGATTGTCCAACGCTTTGCTCGCGCCGCAAATCTTCGACGGTGTCTATGAATATCCATTGATGATGATAGCAGCGGCTTTTGCACGTCCGTTTGTCGCTGCCGGGGATAGATCGGCGGCGAGCCAAAAGATGGACTGGGTCCTACCGTTATTGTTATGCATCGCTATGGGGGGGCTTATCGCGTTAAGCAAGATTGCGCCCGTTCTCGCGCGCGCTAATCTTTCGTTGATGATTTTTGGCATTACGGGGATCATTTGTTTGTTATTCGCCTACCGGCCTGTACGGTTTGGTACGGGATTCATCGCGCTGTTTTCAATCGCTGCGATGTTCCCGAAATTGCAAGGGCAGGAGCTATTTCGCGCTCGCAGCTTCTTCGGTGCCTACCGAGCGACTTACGACGAACGGAATAACCGCAACGTCTTGTTTCATGGCACGACGATGCACGGTGCGCAGAATGCCGACCCGTCCAAACGGTTGAGTCCACTGACCTACTATCACAGGACCAGTCCGGTGGGTGAGGTGCTGGTCGCCAGCGCGCGCAGCGGTTCAGTGCGCAAAATCGCTGTGGTTGGTCTTGGCGCTGGTGCGCTGGCGTGCCACGGCGCTGCCGGACAGAGCTTCACTTTCTATGAGATCGACCCGTTGGTGGAACGGATCGCGCGTGACGAGCGCCTGTTTACCTATATGCGCGACTGCCCGCCAAAGATCGATGTGATTGTCGGTGACGCGCGCCTGTCGCTGACGAATGCGCCGGATCGTTACTTCGATATTTTTGTCCTGGATGCCTTCAGCTCCGACGTGATTCCGGTCCATCTTTTGACGCGCCAAGCGATT
>DASSGE010000053.1:0-2122 GCA_035693605.1 Binatia bacterium | reverse complement strand
GGTCTGGGTTTTTTTTTACCCCGGCGCAGAGGTGAGCGATGCTAGAACAGGAAGTGCTGCCCGTCGGTTTAACTTTTGACGATGTTCTGCTGATCCCTGCCGAGTCTTCGGTGCTGCCCAAGGAGATTGATGTATCCACCCGCCTGACCGATCGCATCCGGCTCAGTATTCCGCTGGTCAGCGCGGCCATGGATACGGTGACCGAATCCAAAACCGCCATTGGCATGGCGCAAGAGGGCGGGCTCGGGATTATTCATCGCAACTTATCGGTTTGGGCCCAAGCCGCCGAAGTCGAGAAGGTGAAAAAATTCGAAAGCGGCATGATCAGCGACCCAATTACAATCGCGCCAGATCAAAAGATTTCCGATGCTCAGGAGATCATGAATCAATACGGCATTTCCGGTCTGCCGGTCACCAAGAATGGTAAACTCGTCGGCATTCTCACCAATCGCGATTTGCGCTTCGAAAGACGACTCGATCGCAAGGTCTCGGAGGTCATGACCAAGGATAATCTCGTGACGGTTCGGCCAGGGGTTGATCTCGATACCGCAAAAGAACTACTGCACCGTCATCGCATCGAAAAATTGCTCGTCGTCGACGATAATTTCGAACTTAAGGGACTGATCACGGTCAAAGATATTCAGAAAACCATTCAATATCCCGGTGCCTGTAAAGACGAGCGCGGTCGCTTGCGTGTCGGCGCGGCCGTCGGCGTCAGCGACTGGGAGCCGCGCGTCGAAGGATTGGTGCGCGCAGGCGTCGATTTGATCGCTGTCGATACGGCCCACGGACACTCGAAAAATGTTCTCGAGGTCGTCGGCCAGATTCGCCGGCGTTATCCCGACTTGGATATCGCCGCCGGCAACGTCGCCACCGGAGATGGTACCACTGCACTCATCGAAGCCGGCGTGAACGTGGTCAAGGTCGGGGTCGGTCCCGGCTCAATCTGTACGACCCGGATCGTTTCGGGCGTCGGTGTGCCGCAAATCACCGCCATCGGCAGTTGCGCCAAGGCGGCGGCTAAGCACAATGTCGCAATTATCGCCGACGGCGGCATCAAATTTTCCGGCGACATCACCAAAGCTCTGGCCGCCGGCGCGCATTCCGTCATGATTGGTAGTCTGTTCGCCGGCACCGAAGAAAGCCCGGGTGAAACGATTCTTTATCAAGGCCGTACCTACAAAGCTTACCGTGGCATGGGTTCGATTGGCGCCATGGGGCAGGGCAGCCGCGACCGTTATGGTCAAGCGGACGTGATGGACTCCAACAAATTGGTTCCGGAAGGAATCGAAGGCCGGGTGCCTTACAAGGGGTCGTTGTCGTCGAATATTTTGCAGCTAGTCGGCGGATTGCGCGCTGGGATGGGCTATCTAGGCTGTAAGGAAATCGGCACGCTGCATAGTAAAGCGAAGTTTATGCAGATCACCGCGGCGGCGCTGCGCGAAGGCCATGTGCATGATGTGTTTATCACCAAAGAAGCGCCGAACTATAGAATCGAATGATTGTCGTCCTCGATTTCGGTTCCCAGTACACCCAGCTGATCGCCCGCCGTATCCGCGAGTCCAAGGTCTACTGTGAGATCCATCCGTTCAACGTTGCGCTAGAAAAGATCAAAGCGCTCAATCCCACGGGAATCATCCTTTCGGGCGGGCCGGCGAGCGTTTATCAAGACGATGCGCCGCGGGTGAGCGCCGAGTTGTTCGCCTTGCCGGTGCCGTTCCTTGGCATCTGCTACGGCATGGGCCTCGTCAACCTTCACTTCGGCGGGGCCGCGGCGCGCGCCGACCAGCGCGAGTATGGGCCGGCGGAGCTGTTCATCGACAATGACAGCGACTTGTTCCATGGCTTTTCCAACAGCGAAACTACTCAAGTGTGGATGAGTCATGGCGACAAGATGACCCGTTTCCCCGAAGGCTGGGTTATTTTGGCCCATAGCCATAACTCACCTATCGCTGCTTTTGCTGACCCAAGTCGGCGCTTCTTCGGCTTGCAGTTTCATCCAGAGGTGGCCCATACGGCGCGCGGCCGCGAGGTGCTCGACAATTTCGTTTTTCGCATCTGCGGCGATACGCCCGACTGGACGATGGAACATTTCATTGAAGCGTCGGTCAAGAAAATCCGC
>DASSGE010000052.1:0-5880 GCA_035693605.1 Binatia bacterium | reverse complement strand
TGATCGAAAGGCTGACAATTCTGACGCCTCAGGAAACCGTCACGCTGCGCGATTTGCCGGCGAGCATGCGCTCGACGGATCAAACTGCGACATTAAAAGAAGATGTTCTAAGCGGCTCGCGGCCGCTGAGCGACGCGGTCGATGAGTTCGAGCGCGAATTGATCGTCAAAGCCCTGCAGCGTACCGGTTTCAATCAGACCAAGGCGGCGATGATTCTCAATACGAGCCGGCGCATCCTCAAGTATCGTATCGAAAAGCTCAAAATAAATAATCCCAATGATGAAGAAGAGGAGGAAGTGAAATTATCGTCATAGTTGGACATTTTTGTTTCCCTGAGCTTCCTTAACGCTCCCCTGTTGCTTCGGAATTCGTCATAAATTCACACCGTTACCTTAAAACCTTCGGTGGCATGCACCTTGCTCGTTCAGTCTCAGCATGGATGCTAGTAAACCGAACATTCTAGTTGTCGATGACGAGATGGGGCCGCGAGAATCGCTCAAAATGATTCTCAATCCCTATTACAATGTTCTAGTCGCTGACCGCGGGGCACAAGCTATCGAGATGCTCAAGGAGCACCCTGTCGACCTTGTGACCCTAGATCTCAAGATGCCCGGGCTGAGCGGCATCAACGTGCTGGAGAAAGTAAAGGCCCATGATCCCGATATCGAAGCGATCATCATAACTGGCTACGGCTCTCTCGACACAGCCATCGAAGGCTTACGGTTAGGGGCGTTTGATTACATCTCCAAGCCTTTCGATGTAAATCATATCCTTTCCCTTGTGCGGCGCGGTTTGGAGCGACGCACCGCCAAAGCCAAGCTGCGCCAGGTCAAGTCCGACTTTCTCGCTAACGTTTCCCACGAATTGCGCACTCCGCTTAGCGTAGTGGTCGGGTTTGTCTATCTGCTCCTCAACCAAGTTATCGGTAAGCTCAGTGAAGAGCAGCAGAAAGTACTCGAGACTGTCTATCGCAATTCGGAAGAGCTGCTGGAATTGATTGATAACGTGCTGTGGATGACTTCGCTCAATGCCGGTGACGCGAGCGCCACGGTGGAGAAGTTCGATGCCCGCGAAGTTGTCAATGAAGCGGTCAAGCGGCATGAGAAGATGATCCGCGATAAGGGATTGCAGCTGAACGTTCAATTCTCCGGCGGAGATTTATCGATGGTTAATGACCGTGCCAAGGTCGAACGGGTGTTTCAGAATATTTTCAATAACGCGGTCAAGTTCACCGCTAGGGGCCAAATCACGGTGAAAGTCGGCGCGTCGCCGGATCGCAACCAAATGGATTTTGAAATCATCGATACCGGAGTGGGCATCGAGCAGAACAAGCTTGACACGATATTTGAGCCCTTTCATCAATCGGATAATTCGACCCAACGAGCCTTCTCAGGATTGGGTATCGGCCTCACAGTCGCGCGCCGCATGGCTGATCTCGTCGGCGGCAAACTCAGCGTTACCAGCCAGCCCAATACCGGCACTCAAGTAATCATGAGTTTCCCGTTACAAGCTGCTCTTGCGGCTCCCACGGTCGGCGAGCAGCGAAAGTATGCTTAACAGAAAAGTTTATCCGCTGCGCAATTGCGAACGCCATTCATCCTGTGACGGCGTTCGCTAAAGTGTTTTCCCACTACGGTTTTTCGGCTTCGGCGTGTGCCGCTGAAATGCACGAGCCCGGAGTAGCCTTTCGCAAGAATGTCTGCGCTGCTTCACGACCGATGAGTTAACGGCGTTACAACGAATTCATCGACTCTCATGATAATGCTGACGATGTGTTAGTGGCGGTTCGGCGTTCCGTCGCTGCGGAACGGTGCAGTTCGCGGTCGGATTAGGGTTCGTTATCGCCATCGCAATTATCGCAAGCGGCGTTCATTACCGGAGCGCGCAGGCAACGTAGCGCTTCCGGAGCAAATCTCAGCCTGACTTTCTCGCCACGTGAGTGAAGAGCTTTCCCGCTCTCATTAGCGACGCGGGCTTTGAGAATAAATCCCGCGACGGCGATTTCGTACTCGACGAAAGCGCCTTGAAATGCTGCGGCGCTGATCTCGCCGACAAGACTATTGGTAGAGTGTGTTTTGTCACCAAGCGGAAGCAACTCGATGGCTTCCGGTCGCAGGCTGAGCTGCACTGAGTCACCGGGCTGCAAGGTTGCAGTGGCGTCATACACATGGAGGCTGTTACCACCGCCGATCTCGACTGAAAGTGCACTTTCGATGTGTGATGCAATTCTTCCCACAAACAAATTCGCTTGGCCGACGAAGGCGGCGACGAAGGTATCGATGGGCTGCTCATAAATCACGCGCGGCTGGTCGACTTGAACCACTTGTCCATGATTCATCACGGCAATATCGGTCGACATCGCCAGAGCTTCTTCTTGATCGTGGGTGACGTAGATCGTAGTTATCCCGAGTTCGCTCTGCAACTTCAATAACTCAAGTCGCATTTCGACGCGCAGCTTGGCGTCGAGATTGCTGAGCGGTTCATCTAGCAGCAGCACTCTGGGTTGGATGACCAGGGTGCGCGCGAGTGCGACGCGTTGTTGCTGACCCCCGGAGAGTTGGGATGGGCGGCGCGATTCGCGGCCTTTCAGATCGACCATTTCTAGTGCTCGGTTTACCCGTTGATTAAGTTGAGCGCGCGGAATCTTGCGTTCGCGCAGGCCGAACGCAACGTTTTCGAAGACCGTCATATGCGGCCAGAGCGCGTAGTTCTGAAACACCATGCCGATATCGCGCTGCCAAGGCGGTGTCCGACTGACGTCCTCGTGATCGAGGTGAATCGATCCTTCGTCGGGTATCGCGAAGCCGGCGATCATTCTTAACAGCGTTGTCTTGCCGCAGCCGCTTGGACCCAGGAAGGTAAAGAACGCGCCGGCTTTAATATGCAGGTTGACATTGCGGACAACCCACTGGTCGCCGTAGCGCTTGCCGATGTTTTCGATTCTGACTTCAGCGGCATTCATAATTAGACGCGAAACGCGTTGCCGGCCCGCCCGCCAAATACCCGGTGGGTAAGATAAGTGCCGAGGGAGACCAAGAGTATCGCGACGACGCCCAAAGCCGCCCCGGCGCCACGTCCCAGGGGACTCTGCATGTAGAGATAAATGCCATAGGAGATCGGGCCCAATTCGATACGCGGCACGAGCATGATCGTCGAAGCGAGCTCGACACAAGAAGTTACGAAAGCTATCAGCCCACCGGCGACGAGGCCCCCTCCGATCATCGGCAAAGTGATTTTCACGAAAGTGCGGAAACGGTTGGCACCCAGGTTCTGCGCCGATTCTTCGAGGCTAACATGGACTTGCTGCAGAGCAGCATAGCAGGCGCGCACGGTGTAGGGCAGCCGCCGCATGGTATACGCGACGACGAGGATCAGCCACGACGAGGTCAGGGGCGAGCCGAGTCCCGGGAATTCCCAACCGTGAAATACTCGCAGGTAGCCCACCGCTAAAACCACGCCGGGAATCGCCAGTGGCATAGTCGCAATGGCATCGAGAAAGTTGCGGCCAGGAACACCTGTGCGCAGTAATAAGAAAGCGATGGCGGCGCCGAGCACGATATCGAGCGCTGCAGCGAGCAGAGTATAGATCAAGGTGTTGATGACAAAATGTGGCACGCGAAACAAGATCTCCTCATAATGGCCCAAAGTATAGGTGGACGGCAATAACGAAAAGCTCCAGACTTTGGCAAACGAGAGTAAGACTATACCGATGTGGGGAAGCAGGCTAATGCCGAGAATTACTGCAATGATGACCCAAACTAGGACGAGACCTCGGATGGACAGTTGGCGCGAAACCGGCGCGGCCCTTTGCACCGTGGCGTATTCTGCCAGGCTCAAGTATTTGCGCGCCGCCAATAGCGTCACCATCGAGAGCACCACTAGGACGACGCAGACGACATAGCCGTCGACATCATCCATGCCGATCGTGGTGATGCGCAGGTAGGCCTGGGGTGCCAAAAGGTTCTTGAAATTTAACATGAGCGGCGTGCCCAAATCGTCAATGGCGCGAATGAAAGTTAAGAGCGAACCAGCGACAAAACCGGGCAGCATCAGTGGCAAGGTGACGCGGCGAAACAGCCGAAAACCGTGGCAGCCGAGATTCTGCGCCATTTCTTCCAGTGATGCGTCGATGTTGGACAGCGACACCACCGTGTTGAGCAGAATGAACGGAAAGAAATGCAGCGTCTGGACCAGAACGACACCCGTAAGCCCTTCCATGAACGGAATCGAAATGTCGAACCAGTCCTGGAGTAAAAGATTCACCATGCCGCTGCGGCCAAGAATCAATTGCAGTGCCACCGCCCCGACGAACGGCGGGACGACCAGGGGCAGCGTCGCAGCGGTTTGCAAAAGCAGCTTGCCGCGAAACTCGTAGCGCGCCAGCACATAAGCCAGTGGCAAAGCCAGGATTGCACTAAAAATGACGACGAGAACGCCGCTCCATAGCGTGTTCCACAATGCTTCGCGAAACAGTGGCCGGCGAAAAAAATTGCCAAAATGTATCAGAGTCAAATTACTTTGATCGTCGGTTACCGAAATCCACAGGACTCGCAGTACTGGATAGAGAATGAACGCGGTGAGAATGGTTAACAGGGCCAACATGATGGCGCCTTGCCACCAGTCGACGCGCTTGCGTGGAGGCGTAGTAACCGAGGTTGCGCTGAGTGGCATAGGTGGAAGTCGACGGATCTCCTAATCACCACGAAGTGCGGAATTCTTGCTACGCAGTAGCCTTCGTGAACGTCGCCTCTTCGAGGTCACCCCAACCATTCGTTGCCGCTCAACCGCTTACGCCGATGCGGTGAAACTATTTTGCCAGTGCCGCGGCTTTTTCCGCCAGCTCTTTGGCTTTGGTATAGTTACCGCGGGCGGCGTTTTCCCATTCGGTTTCAAGCTGGGACTTGAGTCCAGACTTTGACTTAAACGCGCCGGTGACTTCCTTATCGGCGGCGCGTTTATCGTTGATCGGCATTTGGGTCGCCAGTCTTCGCGCGTCGACTATCAATGCTTTACCCTGGGCGACGTTGGCTGATTTGCCTTTCGCCAGCACTTCTTCAGCGGTGTAAATACTCTTCCAGGCTTCGCGCAGCTCTTTGTGACGGAAAGTGATGATATGGTCGTACAATGAATTGACCACGTCGCGCCGGCTCGACGACAGCTCGTCGTTGAATTCCACCCCGCCGAGTTTTTTCTTGAACGGGTTGGGATAGTCCTTGGGTGCTTTGACATAGAGATCGGGGATGACCGGCAGACGGGCGATCTCGGGCGCGAACAAAACGGTTTGTCCCGCCTCGCTCAAAAGATAGTTGACGAACGCCCGCGCTTCCTGGGGATTCGGCCCGCCTTTGACGATGCCGACGCTGGCTGGGACAACGGAAGTTAAGGACGGGTAAGCAAACTCTACCGGTTGCCCGCTGGCGATGGCCGCGAGGCCGAAGAAGTCGATGACCACGCCGACGCCGAATTGGCCGCTGATCACCGCTTCGGGGACGCCGAAGCTGCGTTCGGTAATGCTGCCCATGTTGCCGCCGGCGTTGAGCAGGAGCGCCCAACCCTTGTCCCAGCCGTAGGCTTGCAGGATGGTTTCGATCGTCAGGTGCGTGGTGCCGCTGCGCGACGGCGCGCTGATAACGAGATGGTTATAGTAGCGCGCTTGGGTCAGATCGGTCCACTCTTTGGGCGGCGACAGCTTGTGCGCTTTCATGTAATTCTTGTTCCACATCAACCCGTAACCACTTATAGCAAAGCCGAAATACTTGCCGTCGGGATCGTGGATCGGAAAGTTGCCGATCTTGGCCGGGATCTTGGCCATGATGTCTTTTGGCGGCGCGTACTTCTCGAGGAGGCCGTCATTGTCCAGGGTCTGAAACGCATCCGGCG
>DASSGE010000051.1:0-2146 GCA_035693605.1 Binatia bacterium | reverse complement strand
GAAACTGCCGAAGGTGCATCCTCGCTTATCTTAAGAAAGTGTCTTCTTGCCGGAGCTTTTCACCCGCCGCGCGCAGTCCCTGTGGCGAAGGTCCCGACTCGCCGATAAGTCCGACCTGGCGCAGAAACTGGCCGATCTGCTCATGATCGCGTGGACTCACCGGAGCGTAAGGCCGGCAGGGCTGGCCGATATCGACGCCGAAGTGTTTCATCGCCGACTTCATGACCGGCGGCAAACCATAGGCGCCCCACTTGCCGGGGAACAATGCGTAGCAGCGCGCCCAGAAACGGGCCGTCTCCAAATCGCCGGCGCGAAACGCCTTGACGATCTGCGCGCCGATGCGCGTCCCGGGCGGCGGCATGGTCGCGCCCGAGCCGCCAAGCATCAGCGTGACTAAGAGCGGCTGCATGGTGGTGAAATAATGGCCGCGGCCGGCCAACTCGATCTGTTCGATCAATCGCGAGATCTTGGTGATATCGCGCGAGCTTTCCTTGAAATAGCGAATGTTGTCGATCTCACTGATTTTAACGAAGGCATCCTGCGGTGGGTCGGCACCGGGGCCGGGATTGTGATAGCACGTGACCGGCAATGGGCTCGCCGACGCCACTTGGGTATAAAATTCCATCAACTCGGCGATGGTCGGCTGGCCACCCCAGGGTCGCAGCGGCATCAGAACCTGAATAAAATCGCCGCCGACTTTGGCCGAGTACTCCGCCAACTCGATGACTTCGCGCGGCGCCGGACTGGAGCAGCCAAGAATAACCGGCACTCGTCCGCCGATCATTTCGGTGGCGACTTTAAGGATTTCCTTGCGTTCGTCACGTGACAGCATGGTGTATTCCGCCGCCTCGACAGCCGCCACCGTGATCGCGTCGCAGTCAGGAATAAGAAACTCGATTTCCTTTTCGAGCGCCTTGTAATCGATGCGATCGTTTACGTCGAAGGGCGTCAAACAGGCGCCAATAATCCCGCTGATTTGTTTGGTCGTTGCCATACTCTAATTTAATACTTCCGCGATGATGCGCGCATGACCGGCGTCGCTGCCTTTAACTCGCAGCGGCAGTGCCATGATCCGGGTCCGTTTGCCGACAACACTGCTCAAGTTGGTGACGATTTCGGCGATCAGAACGTTGTTGCCAAGCAGAGTCCGATGCACGGGAAAGTCGAAGCCCTTGGGCCGCAGCGGCGTCGGCAGGTCGACAGTGATGCAGTCGATGCCGAACATCTTGATGCCCTTCTGCACCATCCACTCAGCGGCGTCAACCG
The DNA here is from genome assembly GCA_035693605.1 of Binatia bacterium. Classification (GTDB taxonomy): domain Bacteria; phylum Desulfobacterota; class Binatia; order UBA9968; family UBA9968; genus DP-20. The sequence continues at coordinate 880 of DASSGE010000051.1, read as the reverse complement.
AAAGATACGGATGCAAATTATAATCGGGACTGTCGAATTTCTCATCCCAGCCGGTATGCAGCATGAGAATGTCGCCGCGATTGACGGCGACACCCGACGCTTCCAAGTCTTTCGCCGTGACCTCCTCGCCGCCATTCTTCTTGACGCTGATCACCGCGCCGGTACCGACGAAGGCATCCACCGGAAGTTCATCGATGGATTTGCCGTTGGGCATAATATGGATCGGTGCATCGACATGAGTCCCGGCGTGGCACGGCATCGACAGCTCGGTAACGTTGAGGGGATGGCCTTTTTCCAAGCTCAAGAATCTCGCCACATGGACATCCGGTAGGATTGGAATTTTCGGCATGCCATCATAAATCACTCTCGACAGATCGATCATTTCCATAATTAAGTCTCCTTACTTATTTGCCGCCGCGCCAGCGCGCGTAAAGCGGATCCTTGGCGACATAGGCACGCACGATACCATCAAACGCGAGCCAAAATTGATCTAACGTCTTCTGCACCGCGGCGCGCACCGCCACCTGCTGTGGTTCTGTCACGGCGTAGCGCTCGACCGCCAGCGGGCCGACCTTCATATGCTCTTCGTCAACACCCATGTGCAGCGTCCAGTAGCGGATATCCTCCGACTCCCGATTGAATCCATAATGTTTGGTCAGTCCGGTAACGATACGGGTCATGCGCTCGCTGGCCGTGCCCTCGAGACAGAATCCCTGACAGGCATAAAGTTCCAGCCACGTGCGTTGCGACATCAACAGCTCGCGCCAGTCGAGAAACGCTTGGGTTTCGGGCGTCGGCTCGACCCGGTCGAGTTCCTGCTTATCAGCATAGCCGCAGGCTTTGGCGAAACGGATGAACAGCGCCTTATGGCTATCGGTTC
>DASSGE010000050.1:0-11598 GCA_035693605.1 Binatia bacterium | reverse complement strand
ATTGAATGCTCGAAATGGGCGGCTAAGCTACCGTCTTTGGTTACTGCCGTCCAACCGTCGTCTTTAATCTCAACTTCGTAACTGCCGACGTTCACCATCGGCTCAACCGCAAGCACCATACCTTCCTTCAATCGCAGACCGCGATCCTTTTCGCCATAATTCGGCACCGGCGGCTCCTCGTGAAGCTTCTTGCCTATCCCATGGCCGACGAAGGCACGGACGACGGAATAGCCGGCGTCCTCTGCGACCTTTTGCACCGCTGCGCCGAGATCACCTAAGCGTTTACCTTCATGCAGCTGTTCGATGCCGGCATATAACGATGCTTCGGTGACATCCATCAATCTTTGCGCCGCGGCACTCACCTTGCCTACAGCAACGGTTATCGCGGAGTCGCCGTAAAAGCCTTCATAGATCACACCGTAGTCGAGTCCAACAATGTCGCCTTCGCGTAAGACGCGGTTTGACGGGATGCCATGAACGATTTCGTCGTTAACCGAAGCACATAGGCAGCGCGGATAAACTCGGCCCGCCACGTTATAACCCTTAAACGCCGGAATCGCCTTTCGGCTCACCGTCATTTCCTCGGCCACGGCATCCAAATCCAAGGTTGTGACCCCTGGAGTCACGCGTCCCTTAAGCTCCTGGAGCACTTCGGCAACTATGACGTTCGCTCTTCGCATAATCTCGATTTCTCGAGCCGACTTGAGCGAAATCACGACACCAGGCCTCCTAGAGCGGTCCTAACGCGACTACGGATCTCTGGGATGCTGCCAACACCATCGATCTCCCGCAAAGCACCTTGACGGCGGTAATAATCCACCAACGGTGCCGTTTGAGCTTCATAGACGGTCAGACGATTAGCAACGGTCGATTCCCGGTCGTCGTCGCGCTGAAACAGTTCGCCGCCGCAGCGATCGCAAACTCCCGCTTTTTTGGGCGGTTCAAAAACGACATGGCTGAGGGCGCCGCACTTCTTGCAGGTGCGCCGTCCCGCCAGCCTCTCGATAATGACTTCCCTAGGCACCTGAACCGAAAGGACACAGTTAAGGCTCAACGCCAACCTTTTCAGAATTACGTCGAGGCTTTGAGCCTGGGGAATGGTCCGTGGGAATCCGTCGAGCACAAACCCCTTGGCGCAATCTTTTTGCTGTAATCTTTCGGCGATGAGATTGATAATCACATCGTCGGGAACTAAAGCCCCGCGCTTGATAAAATCCTCGGCTTGTTTCCCAAGCGGAGTTTGATCGGCTACGGCTTTACGAAGAATATCTCCTGTGGAGATTTGAACCGCGCCAAACTCCTGCTCAAGCAACTTTGCCTGGGTTCCCTTTCCCGCTCCCGGAGGGCCCAGCAGAACCACTCGTGCGCTGGCGGCCAAAATACTAGCCCTTCCTGCCGCGCAACCTACCACGCTTCATGAAACCTTCATAATTCCGACTAATAAGATGTGTCTCCATTTGCGCGACAGTATCCAGAGCGACACCGACGACGATCAATAAAGCGGTGCCACCAAAATAAAACGGCACATTTAATTGCTGCACCAACAGCGACGGCAATAAGGCAATGAGGCACAGATAAATTGCCCCGCTCAAAGTGATCCGCGACAGCACTTTTTCGATGAATTCGGCAGTTTTCTGCCCTGGCCGAATGCCCGGGATGTAACCACCGGCTTTCTTCATGTTCTCAGCCACATCGCTCGGGTTAAACACCACGGCGGTGTAGAAAAACGCGAAAAAGATGATCAGCGAGATCTGCGCGATCTCATAGAGCCATTGACCCGGAGCCAGCATTCCTGAAATCGTTTGAATCCATGGATGCTTGGCGAACTGCGCCATAGTCGCCGGAAAAATTAACACCGACGACGCAAAGATAATCGGAATGACGTTTGCCGTGTTAACCTTCAGCGGCAAATGCGAGGTCATACCGCCATACATGCGCCTACCGACTACCCGTTTAGCGTATTGCACCGGGATGCGCCGCTGGCCACGTTCGACGAAAATGATTGCGCCAATGATCGCGACGCTGAGAACCAGCATCACCAAAGCCACCAAAGGGCCGAGTTCGCCATTGCGCATGAATTCAAAGGTCGACCAAATTGCCGAGGGCAGACGGGCAACGATACCCGCGAAGATGATCAGCGACATACCGTTGCCGATGCCACGCTCCGTGATCTGTTCACCCAACCACATGATAAAGGCAGTGCCGGAAGTAAGCGTGACCACCGTCATAAAGCGAAAGGCAAATCCTGGATTCAACACCAAAGGCGTACCGCCGGGACCCTGCGTACCTTCCAAGCCGATCGCGATCATCGTTCCTTGGATAATCGACAAGACTACCGTGCCGTAGCGCGTGTACTGCGTAATCTTTCGCCGGCCGACTTCGCCTTCCTTGGAAAGCCTTTCCAGGTAAGGAAACACCACTGTGAGCAACTGCAAAATAATCGACGCGCTGATATAAGGCATAATGCCCAGGGAGAAAACTGAAAATTGCTCTAGCGCGCCGCCGGAAAACAGGTTGAGAAATCCGAATAGAGTATTCTTCTGCTGCTCGAAGAACGCCGCCATGGCGGCCCGGTCAATGCCGGGTGTCGGCACATGGACACCGAGACGATAGACTGCCAGCATCGCCAGGGCGAAAATCACCCGGCGACGCAGTTCCGGCACCCGCGATGCGTTTTGAAATCCACTAAGCATGGAGCTCTATCAATTCCGCTTTTCCGCCGGCTGCTTCAATTTTCTCTTTTGCGCTGGCGGAAAAACCATGGGCCCTGACCGTCACTGGCTTAGTCAAATTGCCCTCGCCCAGAACTTTTACTTGGCGGTTCTTACCGCTAATCAGGCCGTGTTGAGACATGGTTTCTGGAACGATTTCACCGCCGACGGCAAGCGCGTCCAATTGCGCCAAATTGACCACGGCCATTTCGTTGCGAAAAATGTTATGAAAACCGCGTTTCGGCAAGCGCCGCTGCAATGGCATCTGGCCACCTTCAAACCCGGGCTTGGTATTACCGCCGGAGCGCGCGCCTTGTCCTTTGTGCCCACGACAAGAAGTCTTACCATGGCCTGAACCATCGCCTCGACCAACGCGTTTGCGCTTCTTATTCGAACCCGCGGCAGGTTTCAGATCGTCGAGTTTCATAGTTAGCGTATCTCCGCCAAGGATTTACCACGTCGCTCGGCGATTTCTTCCGGCTGACGTAGATCGCGCAGAGCTTCGAATGTCGCTTTGACCATGTTATGGGGATTGTTCGAACCGAGACATTTGGTCAAGACATTCTGAATTCCGGAAGCTTCAACCACCGCACGCACACCGCCGCCAGCGATCACGCCGGTGCCGCCTGAGGCGGGCTTGAGAATGACATGGCCGGCGCCATAATGGCCAATCACTTCAAATGGAATAGTCCCGTCCATAATCGGCACGCGGATTAAATTCTTTTTCGCCTGCTCCAAGCCTTTACGGATCGCTTCCGGAACCTCTTTGGCCTTGCCCATCCCGTAGCCAACCACCGAATGACTGTCACCGGTAACGACCAAGGCGCTGAAGCTAAAGCGCCGGCCGCCTTTCACGACCTTGGCAACCCGGCTGATGTGAACTACCTTTTCTTTCAACTCTAAACCTTGCGGATCAATCCGTTCCAAAGCGACCTCTCATTCGATTGCTGATTAAAAGTCCAGTCCACCTTCGCGAGCGCCATCTGCCACTGCCTTTATTCGGCCGTGATAGATAAACCCGTTACGGTCGAAAACGACGCGGGTAATGTTTTTTTCTTTGCAAACCTTAGCTAAAGCGACGCCCACTTGCTTGGCGGCTGCGACGCCTTTGGATTGCTTAAGCTGCTCTGCCAAGTCTTCGGACAGTGTCGAAACGGTCACCAGGGTCTTTCCCTGGCTGTCCGAAATGACCTGCGCATAGATATGCTTATTGCTGCGGAATACGCAAACTCGCGGGCGTAGATCCGTGCCGCGAACTTTCTTTCGCACGCGAATTTTTCGCCGTTGCCGACCTATGTCTAAACGCTTGCTCGACATCTCAATTCCTCAGTTAATCACTTTCCACCAGCCGAACCTACGGCTTTGCCGGCTTTGCGCTTGATAAACTCTTCGCGGTACTTGATACCCTTGCCTTTGTAAGGTTCCGGCGGTCTGAGCATGCGGATTTTAGCCGCGGTTTCGCCCAATACCTGGCGATCAGCGCTGGAAAGGGTGATGATAATTTGCCGCTCTACCGCGGCACTCACGCCCGCAGGCAAGGGAAACACCACGGGATGGGAGTAGCCCAACGTCATGTGAATTTCCTGGCCCTTGACCTCCGCACGATAACCGACGCCATTAATATCTAACACTCGGCTAAATCCGACGCTTACTCCTTGCGCCATATTGGCGATAAGTTTGCGCGTTAACCCATGTAGCGCCCGGACTTTACGGTCTTCATTGGCGCGCTCGACGCGCAGCAAGTTACCTTCCACCGTGACACTGACGCCGGAGGGAACCCCAGCTTGCAACTTACCCTTCGGCCCCTCGAGACGAATCCCCCCGGCTTCAACCGCGACCTTGACACCACTGGGAATAGCTATGGGCAGCTTACCGATACGTGACACATTACACCTCTATCTATCCGTCCTACCAAACAGTACAGATCAATTCACCGCCAACTTTGGCGCGCTGCGCTTCGCGGTCGACCAGGATACCCTTTGGCGTCGACAGCACATGAATGCCCAATCCTTTACGGATTGGAGCCGCTTCCTGGGAGCCGACATAGACACGCCTGCCGGGCTTGCTCACCCGCTTCATTCCCAGAATAATTGGCCGGCTTTCGCGATCGAATTTTAAGGTGATAATCATTTCATCACCGCCGCCGATGGCGGCTTTGACCTTTTTTTGGTCCTTGAGGTAGCCTTCATCGATCAAAATCTTGACGATGTTTTCTTTTAAACGCGACCAGGGCACGGTAACTTTTTGATGGCGCGCCCGTGAAGCATTGCGAATCCTCGTCAGTAAATCCGCGATCGGATCAGTCATTCCCATAATAAACTCCAGCCTTTACCAACTGGCCTTGATCAGTCCAGGGATATTCCCCTTACGCGCGTTATCGCGCAGACATAACCGGCACATGCGGAAACGACGATAAAATGCCCGCGAACGCCCGCACAGTGGACAGCGATTGTATTCCCGCACTTTGAATTTGTTGGGTCGCTCGGCTTTTATTCTCAGACATGTCTTGGCCAACGGAATTCCTCCCTAAAAAACTAACTCCCAAAAGGCATACCCATAAGCCGAAGCAAAGTCCGGCCTTCTTGATCGGTGTTCGCCGAGGTCGCTATCGTAATCGTCATACCTCTCGTTTTGTCGACTTTATCGGCTTGAATCTCCGGAAAAATAATTTGTTCACGCAGGCCCAAAGAATAATTGCCACGGCCGTCGAAGGATTTGTCAGAGACCCCTTTGAAATCGCGTACCCGAGGCAATGCGGTGTGGATCAAACGGTCGAGAAATTCATACATGCGGTCGCGCCGCAGGGTGACCATGCAGCCGATCGGAATGTTTTCGCGCAGCTTGAAGTTGGCGATGGCCTTTTTCGACTTGGTTACCACCGGCTTTTGCCCGGTAATTGCCGTGATATCGACGACCGCGCTATCGATCGCCTTGGCATTTTGCGTCGCTTCGCCCAGACCGACATTGATCGTGATCTTGTTGAGCTTGGGTACCTGCATGGGGTTCTTGTAACCGAACTCCTTGATCATCGCCGGTACGACGTCATCTTTGTATTTGGTTTTTAGTCTTGCCATGGTCAATTCAATCGCCCCACTGCTCTACGAACTAATCTAACGCCTCACTGCAACGCCGGCAGATACGAATTTTCTTGCCGTCGGTGAGAGTTTTATGGCCAACGCGCACTGGCGCGTTGCATTTATCGCACATCATCATGATATTGGACGCGTTGATCGCGGCTTCCTTTTCGATGATACCGCCGGTCTGCTGCGGCCCGCGTGGCTTGGTGTGCCGTTTGACGATGCTGATCCTCTCAATAATGACCGCGTTCTTCTCCGGCAGGACGCGTAGGACTTTGCCGGTCTTGCCTCGCTCCTTACCGGCAATCACCATCACGCTGTCGTTTTTACGAATCTCCACGTGCGATTTCTCCCAAGTCTCTGGCTAAAGCACTTCGGGCGCCAGAGATATGATCTTCATGAATTTCTTGGCGCGAAGTTCACGCGCCACGGGACCGAAAATACGCGTACCCACGGGCTCTTTTTGATTGTCGATCAACACCGCTGAGTTATTATCGAAGCGAATGTAAGTTCCATCCGGACGCCCGAGTTCCTTGGCTGTCCGAACCACCACGGCTTTTACCACGTCTCCCTTTTTCACCTTACCGTTGGGAATTGCTTCTTTGACCGCGACCACAATGATATCACCGACCGAGGCGTATCGGCGTTTGCTACCGCCTAAGACTTTGATGCATTGGACTCGGCGTGCGCCGGAATTATCCGCAACGTCCAAATTAGAATTGGTCTGAATCATAAAGTCAGTCTCGACTCACTTTCCTCGCACGCAGATTACCCGACGGTTACTTCGGCGCCCGACTTGGTTTTTTCTAAAACCTTGCTAACGCGCCATCGTTTGTCACGACTGAGAGGCCGGCATTCGACCAGCAATACGCGGTCACCGACCCGGCACTGATTAGTTTCGTCGTGCGCCTTCACTCTCGAGCGCCGGCGTAAAATCTTTTTATAACGCGGATGCGTCACCGTCCGCTCAATTGAAACCACGACCGTTTTCGCCATTTTGTCGCTCACCACCACGCCGCTACGCTCTTTTTGCAGTCCTCTGCCTTCCATGCTCAGCCTCCCTGACTTTGGAGCGCTTTTTCGCGCAAAATCGTTGCAACCCGGGCGAGCTCTCGTTTGGTTTCCTTTAGCTTCATGGGATTCTCCAGGCGGCTCGTCGCCCGCTTAAGTGCCAGATGGCCGATTTCCTCACGGAGAGTCGTGAGCTTTTCGGTCAAATCAGCGGTACTCATGCCGCGCAATTCTTTAGCTTCCATGGACTAAACCTCTACGTTCCACCATCATGGTCGGGATCGATAGCTTATGCGCCGCCAGACGAAATGCTTCCTTGGCGAGTACGGCTTCGACACCTTCCATTTCGAATAAGATTCGTCCGGGCTGGACTACTGCGACCCATTTCTCGGTCGCGCCTTTACCCTTACCCATGCGGGTTTCCAAGGGCTTCTTAGTCAATGGCTTGTCTGGAAAAATGCGAATCCACACCTTGCCACCGCGCTTCAAATATCGAGTTAAGGCAACCCGCGCCGCTTCGATCTCGCGCGCGCTCATCCACCCCCGACCCAATGCCTTTAGTCCGTAGTCGCCAAAGGCGAGCGTGGAACCCCGGTGTGCCGTCCCGCGGCGGCGGCCCTTTTGTACTTTGCGAAATTTTACTTTTTTCGGTTCAAGCATTTTCTTAGTAGTTTGAAATAGCTTCTATGGGCAGATCAGATGGCTCAACCGCCCATCATCGCTTTCTGCTGTTCTTCTTCCGCGGTCAAAACTTCGCCGCGGAAAATCCAAACCTTGACCCCGATAATGCCGTAGGTCGTGCGCGCTTCGGCGGTGCCGTAGTTCACATCGGCGCGTAACGTATGCAGCGGCACGCGGCCTTCACGATACCATTCGGTGCGGGCAATTTCCGAACCGCCCAAGCGGCCGGCGCATTGGATTCGTACCCCCTGGGCGCCCATACGTAATGCGCGCGAAACACTTTCCTTCATGGCGCGACGGAAGGCGACACGGCGCTCAAGCTGTAAAGCGACATTTTCCGAAGTCAATTGCGCGTCCAAGTCCGGCCTTCGCACTTCATGAATATTAATATAAGTTTCACGATGGGTAAGCTTGGTGATTTCTTCTTTGAGCTTTTCGATCTCGGCGCCCTTCTTACCAATTACGATGCCGGGGCGCGCCGTATGAATATTAATCTTAGCCTTATTCGCCGCCCGTTCGATTTCGATGCGCGAGATGCCGGCATGATAGAGCCGCGTCTTAAGAAATTTCTTGATACGAAAATCTTCGTGCAACAGCTTGGGGTAGTCGTGGCGCGCAAACCACTTGGAGTCCCACGATTCTATGACACCGAGGCGAAACAGTTTTGGATGTGTTTTTTGACCCATCGTGAAATTAACTCCTCTCCTCGGATTCATCGAGGATAATGGTCACATGACTCAGCCGCTTGCGCACCCGAGTGGCGCGGCCCTGAGCGCGGGAGGTAAATCGTTTCCACATGCCGGCCTCATCAACTTTTGCCTGCTTGACGAACAGGCGGTCGACATCGACGCTCTGGGTATTTTCGGCGTTAGCGACCGCCGTCCGCACGGTCTTGGCGACGATGCCTGCGGAGCGCTTGGGAATAAACTTTAGAATGTTGAGTGCTTCCTCGACGCCCTTACCGCGAATTTGGTCCACCACCAGACGCACTTTGCGCGGTGAGACCCGGATAAATTTTGTGATCGCGCGTGTTTCCATGAATGGTCAATCGTTCCTAATCGGTATTCGCTTGCCTAACTTTTTGCCGGTGCCGATCGCGGTGCCCCGCCGGTTTCCTTGGCGTCGCTCTTGCGGTCTCCAGAATGCGCATAAAATGTCCGCGTCGGGGAGAACTCACCGAGTTTATGGCCGACCATGTTTTCACTGACAAATACCGGAATGAATTTCCGGCCATTGTGGACACCGATGGTTAGGCCAACCATCTCCGGCGTCACCGTTGAGCGCCGCGACCAAGTGCGGATCACTTGGCGTCCGCGAGACTCTGCCATCGCTGTGACCTTTTTCTGTAAATGCTCGTCGATAAAAGGTCCCTTTTTAACCGATCGGGCCATCGCTACCTACCCTTTCTCCGCTGCACGATATATTTATCGGTCGACTGATTTTTTCGCGTTTTATAACCTTTGGTCGGCTTGCCCCATGGTGTCATCGGATGGTTCCCCTTGGATCGGCCTTCACCACCGCCATGCGGATGATCGACAGGATTCTTCGCTATACCGCGACTGGCGCCGCGAAATCCTAGCCAACGCATGCGGCCGGCTTTACCCAGCGAAACGTTTTCCTGTTCGGCATTGCCAACTTGTCCCACCGTGGCGCGGCATTCAGCTAACACGTACCGCAACTCACCGGAAGGAAGTTTGAGTAGTGCGTAGGCGCCTTCTTTGGCCATAAGCTGGGCACCCAGTCCGGCGCTGCGAACCAACTGCCCACCCTTGCTGATCTTAAGTTCAATATTGTGGAGAGTCGTACCTACGGGAATAAACTTAAGCGGCATGGAGTTTCCCGGTTGGATATCGATATTGTCATCGCCGGCGATGACCGTGGCACCCACTTGAAGCCTTTCCGGCGCAAGAATGTAACGGCGCTCGCCGTCAGCGTAACAGAGCAGGGCAATTCGTGCGGATCGGTTGGGATCGTATTCGATGGCTTCCACCTTCGCGGGCACGTGCAGTTTGTTACGCTTGAAATCAATCAAGCGATAAAGCCGCTTATGACCACCGCCCCGATGAAATGCCGTGACCCGGCCGTTATTGTTACGCCCGCCGCTGTGCTTGTTGGGTTCGACCAAGCTTTTCTCTGGCCGCGTCTTGGTCACTTCGTCAAAAGTATGGCCCGTGCGAAATCGCATGCCTGCGGAAGTCGGCCGGTAAGTTCTAATCGCCATTTTAGGTACTCTTTATTCTTATTGAAGTCGCTCTAGGCTGCGCCAAAAAAATCGATCTTATCGCCTTCTTTAAGGGTTACGTAAGCTTTCTTCCAATCTGGACGGCGCCCCATGCTTCGGCCAATGCGGCGAACTTTGCCGAGATAACGAGCCATGCGGACTTGCTCAACTTTGACCTTGAACATTTGCTCCACGGCCTGCTTGACTTCGATCTTGTTGGCGTTGGGTCGGACCTTGAACAAAACCTGATTCGCGCTCTCCGTCAACGCGGTACCCTTTTCCGAGATCAACGGCGCTTTGATTACTTCATGTGGCGCCTTCATGCTGCCAACCTTTCTTGCAAGAGCTTGAGCGCTCCCTCGGTTAAAATCAGGTGTTCATATCGCATGAGATCGTAAACATTCAAACCTTCGACCCGCAACACTTTGATCTTTGGCAAATTACGCGCGGAGCGTTCAATCTTCTCGTCGGCCTGGGCCACTACGATCACTGCGCTCGCAACCTTCAGCTCGGCCAAAGCCTGTACCATGATTTTGGTTTTGGCGGCTTCGAGCTCGAACTTATCGACAACGATAAGCTTGCCTTCGCGGTTCTTAAGACTGAGTGCTGACAAAAGCGCTTCGCGCCGCGCCGATCGTGGCATACGATAGGAATAATCGCGCGGCGTCGGCCCGAACGCGGTACCGCCACCGACCCAAATAGGTGATCGAATGCTACCGGAACGAGCCCGGCCGGTGCCCTTTTGCCGCCAAGGTTTTTTACCGCCACCGCTGACAAACCCTTTGGTCTTGGTTGCCGCCGTACCAGCGCGCCGGTTGGCCAATTGCATCACGACCGTCTGATGTAACAAATGCGGTCTGGTCTTGGCGCCGAAAATCGCTTGATTGAGCGTGGGTTGGATAACGTGTACTTCCATTTTCATTACCTTTTGACGGCCGGCCGCAAAATCACAACACCCTGCTTGGCCCCCGGTACCGCACCGCGCACGAACATTAAATTTTCCTCGGCGCGGATTTCAACGACCAGGAGGTTTTGCGTGGCGATCCGTTCATTACCCCAATGACCAGCCATCTTTTTACCTTTACGCACACGGCCCGGATAAGACCGGTTACCGATCGAACCACCATGACGGAAGTATTCGTGAGTACCATGTGAACCGGGAAAACCCGCGAACGACCAGCGCTTAATTACCCCGCTAAATCCATGCCCCTTCGAAATGCCCGAAACATCGATCAAATCACCAACTTTGAAGAGATCAGTTGCTTTGATTTCTTGTCCAACCTCATAGGGGGAAACGTCGTCGAGACGAAACTCACGCAGCACCTCGAAAGCACCCTTTCCAGCCTTGCCCATATGACCCTGTTCGGCTTTGTTGACCCGTTGGGCCTTCTTAGTGCCGAAGCCAACTTGCAACGCGCTGTATCCGTCTTTGGCAGGCTCTTTCTTCTGGACAACGACACAAGGGCCGGTCTCTACTACGGTAACGGGAACTACGTTGCCTTCAGCGCTGTAGCACTGTGTCATTCCAATTTTTCTGCCAATTAGCCCAGTCATGATCTCATTCCCATCGGCGCTGAGTCCGAATCCCTTATTCGTTGATTACTGGAGCTTAATCTCCACGTCCACACCAGCCGCTATATCCAGTTTGCCCAGAGCATCGATTGTCTGCTGAGTCGGTTCGAGAATATCGAGCAAGCGCTTATGCGTGCGGATTTCATATTGGTCACGCGACTTTTTGTCGACATGAGGCGATCGGTTAACCGTGAATCGCTCGATGCGAGTCGGTAACGGAATCGGGCCAGCAACCCGCCCCCCGGTGCGTCGCACGGTTTCAACAATCTCGCCCACCGATTGATCCAATACGCGGTGGTCATAGGCTTTCAGCCGAATTCTAATT
>DASSGE010000049.1:0-7209 GCA_035693605.1 Binatia bacterium | reverse complement strand
TGCCGACGATGGTCGTGACATGCTGGCCAGGTTCCAACAAGTTGCCGTCGAACACCGGCACGCTGGAATTGGTCGCCGTCAGGACGATGTCGACACCACGCACAGCTTCGGCGGGCGTGGCTACTGGGGTGATATTCAGATTGGTGATCGGTCCCATCTCGTCGCAGAACTGTTTGCGGTTCTCCGGGTTGCGGCTGTAGACCTTGACTGTCTTCAGCTTGCGTACCTGCATGAGCGCGAGCAGATGGTTCTTCGCCTGGCCGGCGGCGCCAAAAATTCCCAGACTCGAAGCGTCGGGGCGTGCCAGGACGTCGGTGCCGACGGCGCTGGTGGCGGCGGTGCGCAGGCCGGTGACGGCGATGTTATCCGGCAGCTCCGAGCAGGTGATCTCGCCGACGATGATGCCTTTCAATTCGCCTTCGGCGGCATCATAAAGCACGATCACCGGATGATTGAGGCGCGGATAGACCTGCTCGTTGGCCATCGGCTTGACCCATTCACAATGGGTCATGAGACCGGTGGCCTTGGCCGCCGGGACGCCGCCCTGGTGCACGCTGACGCGCACGCCGGTGGGGATGTGAATGCGCCGGCGCGGCGCATTCAACTGCGGATTCTCGCCCCACTCGCGAAAGCCTAAGCGGACGGCCTCGACCGCTTCGTTCATGGTGACGATGCCGCGAATTTCTTGGGGACTGACGAGGATCGGTTGCATGGGAACTCCTGGGATAATGGATAATTGAGAATGGATAATGGAGAATTGGGTTCCGGATTCGTAACCCAGCACTCCAATACTCCATCACTCCATTGGATTTATTTATAGCGTCGGTGCCACCTGGGGACGGGCGATTAAACTCTCCACCCATCGTTTGATGTTGGGATAGTCGTCGAATGTCACCTTGTAGCGCTCGCGGCGAGTGTAGAACGGGATGAAAGTGATGTCGGCCAGCGAGAGCTGATCGCCGACGAGATAATCATTGCCGGCCAAGGCGTCGTCGATGGTGCGCAGGTGCTGCGCCATGCGCGCGCGGGCTTTTTCCGGATCGCGATCTTTTTGCAAGTCGCTACCTGTCGGATGGACGCGGGTGTTGAAGAAGTCCACCCAGATTCTCACCTTGGCTCGGTCGAGCTGACTGCGCGGCATGAGCGGCACATCGGTGAACTTTTCGTCGAGATACTCGTTGATCACGGCCGACTCGTAGATGACCCCGTCGCCATCGACTAACACCGGCACCTTGCCGTAAGGGTTCTGCTTCACCAAGTCCTCGGGCTTGTTCTTGAGATCGACTTCGATGGTTTCATAGGGGATGTGCTTTTCGGACAGGACAATCCTTGTCCTGTGGGCGTAGGGTCAGGTGTGGCTGGTGTAAAGTTTCATGGGCGAAACCTCCTGTGATTCCCTGCTTAATTAGCATCGCGGAGGGCCGGAGGCAACGCAGGTTCCAAAAGTACCAAAGGTTCCAGTCGTTCCAATAGTTTTTCGATCTGAACCCCTGGAACGATTGGAACTATTGGAACGGGCGGAGCCCTCACAGGCTTCGCCCCTGGAACCTTTCCTGCAATCCATCCCCAACTAAGTTAAGCGCGAAGACGGTAATCATGATCGCTAGCCCGGGATAGGTGGTGAGGTGCGGCGCGACAAGCAGGAATTGCCGCCCGTCGTTGAGCATTGATCCCCATGATGGCGTCGGCGCTTCGACGCCGAGACCCAGGAAGCTCAAGCTGCCTTCGGCGATGATCGCGGCGGCGAGGCCGAAAGTCGCTTGGATCAACAGCGGTGCCAAAAGGTTCGGCAATAGATGCCGCACGATGATACGTCTCGGGCTGCCGCCGAGGGCCCGGGCGGCCTGGATGAATTCTCGTTCGCGCAGCGCGATGATCTCACCGCGCACCAGACGCGCGTAGCCGGTCCAGCCGATCAGGCAAAGCGCAAGAATGACGTGGTCGAGCCCTGGCCCGAGCACCGCGGTGAAAGCGATGGCAAGAAGAATCCCGGGAAAGGCCAACAAAATATCGACAAATCGCATGAGCAGCAGATCGACCCAGCCGCCTAGATAGCCGGCGAGTGAGCCGGCGAGCAGTCCGATGGCGAGTGACAGCGCTACCGTGGCAAAGCCGACCGTAAGCGAGATGCGCGCGCCATAAAGCGTCCGGCTCAATATATCGCGGCCGAGTTTATCGGTGCCGAGCAGGTGATCCGCGCTATAGGCGACCAGATCGTTGGCCAAATCTTGCCGCAATGGATTGTAGGGCGCGAGGACCGGCGCGCCCAGAGCCGCGACGAGCAGCAAGAGCAAGATTACCGCGCCGCCGCAGAACCAAACCTTACTCGCCATAGCTCACTCGCGGGTCGACCAGCGTGTATACAATGTCGGTAAAAAAATTCACCAACACGTAGGACACCGCGATGACCAACACGCAGCCTTGCACCAGCGGATAGTCGCGGGTTTGGATAGCCTGGACTGTAAGTCTGCCGATGCCGGGCCAGCTGAAAACGGTCTCGGTTATCAACGAGCCGGCGAGCAAAGCGCCAAATTGCAGGCTCATGATCGTCACCACCGATAACAGCGCGTTGCGCAGCATATGCTTGAACCAGACCGATTTTTCGCTCAAGCCTTTGGCGCGAGCGGTTTGAACAAACTCCGCGCTTGCCGCCTGGATTAAACTAGCGCGCAAAATGCGCGTCAGTATCGCCGCCATACCCAAACCCAAGGTAAGCGCTGGCAGAATGACGTGGAGCAAGCCGCCGCGCCCGGATACCGGCGTCCAGCCAAGGTGGATAGAGAACAGAATCATCAGCAGGGGCCCGAGCCAAAAATTTGGCAACGACAGACCCAACAGAGAAAACAGCAAAGCGAAGCGATCCGATATGCTGCCGGGCCGGCGCGCCGCCAGAAATGCCAACGGAAATGAAATGACCATCGCCGCGATCATGGCGCAGAATGCCAATTCCACTGTGGCGGGCAGCCGTTGGCCAATAATCGAACTAACGCTGGCTTGTTCAAAAAGCGAATCGCCCAAGTCGCCGACGACAAGTCTGCCAAGAAAGGTCCGGTATTGGAGCGCTAACGGTTGATCCAAACCGAGAGCGCGGCGCAGCTCCTGTTTGTCAGCACCGCTGGCGGTCTCGCCCAGCATCACTTCGACAGGATCGCCTGGTATCAAGTGGACCAGGAGGAATACCAACGACAGCGCGCCGAAAAGGGTCGGGAGCAGAAGCAACAATCGCCGCCAGACAAATGTTTTCACAGGATTGGCATCAGCGCAGCGATACTTGCTTGAACGAAACGAGATCGCCGTCGGGATAGGGGACAAAGCCTTGAACGTTGGTTTTCTTGGCGATGACATTTTTCTGCCACCACAGCGGCACGTACGGCAAGTCTTGGGCAATCAACCGCTGTGCTGCGCCATAAATGCGCTTGCGTTCGCTCGGCTCGACGGTGACCCGGGCCTGATCGAGCAAACGATCGACTTCGGGATTGGCATACCGGCCGCGGTTGTCGCCGTTGGGCGGCACGCTGGCCGAGTGAAAGATTTGATGCTGAATATCAGGATCGCGAATGCCGACCCACGCCAGTGAGTAGAGATGGAAGTTGCCTTTTTTTACATCGCTGAAAAAAGTGCCCCACTCGTAACTGCGGATCTCGAGCTCGATGCCGACTTGCAGCAGTTGCTCCTTTAATGCCTCGGCGATGCGCCGGCGCAAGTCGATATTTGTCGTTTTGTACGAAATCCGGAAACGTGTCATGGGCCCGTCACCGTCAGGATCGGCGAAACCGGCTTCGTCGAGCAACCGCTTGGCGCGTACCGGATCATATTCCCAGGTCGGGATATCGTCGTCGTAGGCTTCGTTTAGCGGCGAAATTAAACCATTGGCGGCGACCGCTGCGTCTTTGAGCAGGTGATGGATAATACGCTCGCGGTCGATGGCGTGGGCCAGCGCTTGGCGCACTTTGCGAT
This sequence comes from Binatia bacterium, assembly GCA_035693605.1. Classification (GTDB taxonomy): domain Bacteria; phylum Desulfobacterota; class Binatia; order UBA9968; family UBA9968; genus DP-20. Next base: position 3,252 of record DASSGE010000049.1, on the reverse strand, counting down.
GTTGCAAAATCGGGTGGGTGAGATTGATGCCGAGGTATTGAAACGTCGTGCCGTGATGAGCGGTCAACTGCGTGCCGGCGAGGTTGCGCAACCAGGGCAGCATGTCCGGTTCGAGATCGTTTTGCATGAAGTCGATGGCGCCTTGTTTGAACTCCAAGGCTCGCACCATGGCGTCGGGCACGATCTTGAACACCACACCGGCGAGCGCTGGTTTCGCCTCCCAGTAGTTGGGGTTGGCTTTGAGTGTCACATGTTCGCCCGACTCGAATGTTTCTAATATGAAAGGGCCGGAGCCAGGCGGCGGCCGGGTCGCCGCCGGTGATCCGTGTGGCACGATACCGAGGGTGAAATGTTCGACGAAGGGAGCGTGGGGTGCCTTCAAGTGAAAGCTTAGCCGGTGCGTGCCGGAAAGCTCGATCTTTTGCAGCTGCTTGAGCAGCCCGCGTTTGGGCGAGCGATTGGCCGGATCGAGAATCGACTGGAATGTGTATTTGACGTCGGCCGCCGTCAGCGGTCGGCCATCGTGAAATTTTACGTCAGCTCGCAGATCGAATTGAAAGGTTTGCGCGTCGATCATGCGCCAGCGCTCGGCGAGTTCGGATTGCAGGCGCAGCTTTTCGTCGGTGCGGAGCAGGGAGTTGTAAAGCAGATTGCCTATACGCGCAGCGTTAGCGTCTGTGGCGTAACGCGGGTCAATTTGTGCCGGATTCGCTTCGATGCCGACGACCAGAAAATTGGCCGGGAAATCGCGATGGGATGAGCGGCAGCCGGCGATGATGCAAACAAACAGATAAATAATTGCGGAGCGATATAAGTAAAGCGGCAAGCGGTTTCTCGGCGAGAAAAATTTGCTTGACTCTAACCTGTTTGCGGATAGCGGTCAATTTTCACTTGCTTGGATATCCCGCCGCTTTTTCACGTCTTATTGCGATCATGGATCACCGATTACACTGCCAATCGATGAGCTTTTAAGTGCGCGTCCCGCTGGTCCGAGTCGGCTTGAAGGCCGGTAGGGTTAGCCTATAATGACCCCATCGTATGGAAGCCACGTTGGTTAAGCTAACCGCGGTGATTTATCTCCTCAGCGCGGCCAGCTATTTCTATTTCGTTTTTCGCAAGGACACAGCATCCAAAGTGCCGTCGTTGGCATTGGCCAGCGGCCTGGTATTTCACACCGCGGCGTTACTGGTGCGTTTCGCCAACGAAGGATTTTCCGCAGTGGCGTTGATGGGTGAGGCGCTGCTATTTAAGAGCTGGTTGATGGTGGGCGTTTATCTACTGATCCAGCTCAAATACCGGCTTACGGTGTTGGGCGGCATAGTCGCGCCGCTGGCGTTTCTGATGTGCTTGGCGGCGTTGGCCTTCGGCAAATCGGGAGCTGAAATTCCCCCAGGTCTAGAGTCGTTCTGGTTGCCGCTGCATGTCACGCTGGCATTTCTCGGCAACGCGGTGTTTGCTCTCGCCTTTGGCGTCAGTCTAATTTATCTGCTGCAAGAGCGTCATCTCAAGCACAAAAAAATGACCGCGCTGTTGAAGCGTTTTCCGCCGTTGGAATCTCTTGATCGGTTAAACCTCATGCTGCTGGTTTGGGGCTTTCCATTGATGACTCTCGGCATCCTTACCGGCAGCCTGTGGGCGGGAATTCATTGGGGCGATTATTGGTCCTGGGAGCCGCGGCAGATCTCGTCGGGTATCGCATGGCTATTCTACGGTGCGATTCTGCACGGGCGTATCACCGCCGGGCTGCGCGGTAAAAAGGCTGCGCTATTGACGATGGTCGGTTTTTGCGTCGTGCTTGGTTATTTTCTCTGGGGCGATACGCTTTTCCCCAGCCGGCATGGAGGCCGGTTTCAATAGGCCGTGCAAAAAGAGATCGTCATTGTCGGGTTAAATCATCGCAGCGCGCCAATCGAAGTGCGCGAAAGCGTGGCGTTCGAAAGTTCCTACCTGCACGATGCCTTAACCCGTCTGCGCAACTATCCGTCGATCGATGAAGGCGTGATCCTGTCCACTTGCAACCGCGTCGAAGTCGTTGCCGCGGCTTCGGATAGTGCGATGGCTTACAACGAGATCGGCCGATTTCTTGGCGAACAGAAAACTCATGGTCACGGCATTGCATTGACGGAGCATACGTACCGATACCGCGGCGCGGAAGCGGTGCGTCATCTGTTTCGTGTCGCGGCCAGCCTCGATTCAATGGTTGTCGGTGAACCGCAGATCTTGGGCCAATTGAAACAGCATTACGACGCCGCTCAGCAAGCCGGCTCGGTGGGGGCGATCCTGCACCGGCTATTTCATCGATCGTTTTCGGTCGCCAAGCGGGTGCGCAGCGAAACCGGTATCGGCAGCGGCGCGGTATCGGTGAGTTCAATTGCAGTGGATTTGGCCAAACGAATTTTCGATCGCTTCGACGACAAGACCGTCATGCTGATCGGCGCCGGCAAGATGGGCGACCTGATGGCGCGCCATCTGCAAAACCATGGCGTTCGCAGTCTCATGATCACCAACCGGACTTTCGAGCGGGCGGTTGAGCTCGCCGAGCGGATTCATGGCAACCCAATACGCTTTGAAGATTTTCCCCAATATCTCAAGATGGCCGACCTGGTGATCGGCTGCACGGGCGCGCCCGAGCTGCTGGTCGACGCCGCCCAAGTCGACAAGGTCTTACGCGAACGCAAGCATAAGGCGATGTTTTTCATCGATATCGGCGACCGGCGCAATTTCGACGACAAGATCAACGATCTCGATAATGTCTATCTCTACAACATCGACGACCTTAGAAACGTCGCCGCGGAAAATCTCCAGGGGCGCTCCAACGAAGCTGCCAAGGCCGAAGACATCGTCGGCGAGGAAGTGCAGAGCTTCGTGCGCTGGATCGGCTCGTTGGAGCAGGTGCCGACGATCACGGCCCTACGCCAACGCTTCGACGATATCCGCCGCGGCGAAATCGACAAGTCTCTTGGCGGTGTCCTAAAAAGTCTATCGCCGGAACAACGGACGGCGTTGGAGGACATGACCACGGCGATGATCAATAAGCTGCTTCACGCGCCGATCGCCCAACTCAAGCGCCGCGGCGACGACGATGACGATGAAGCCGCGCTCTACATCACCGCCCTCAAGAAACTCTTCGACCTGGAGGGGAAATGACCCGGGTGCGCATCGGCAGCCGGGGCAGTGCGTTGGCTCTCGCCCAATCCACATGGGTGAAGCAACAGATCGAGGCGCGTTTTCCGGATCTTCAGGTCGAATTGT
>DASSGE010000048.1:0-9396 GCA_035693605.1 Binatia bacterium | reverse complement strand
GATCAGGTTCGCATCCGCGTCATTGGCGTTCGGATTCTGGTCACGCTCGTGGCGCATCGAGGGGTTTGTTTCAGAATATCATCGCTGGTGTCGCGCATGTATTTTCTTCGTGATCGCCAGATTTTTCTCGAGTTGGATCTTGGTAATACGACTTACTTCAATGATCGTCTTTAAATCTCTCTCAACCAGTACCGTCGTAATCGCAAACGAGATGAGCCAGCAATTTCTTCATCGAATAGAATTTCCTCAGAATGGGTTATCCCAGGAAGTCACTGTGAGTCAACAGTTGCGCCGCGATTACAGAATCGCGGACGGCGATCAATCGACGCTGCCATTGCAGCGCCAAAGTTATTCGAAACGCATCTCCGGATAGAATGGTTACAATGCCATCTCCCGTGACTAATTCTTGGCCCGGAACTGTCTGGTGCTTATCTCCGTGCCGAGATCGATTTGCAGGAGATCCTCGCCGACGATCACCGGCCCATCGTATTTCTTGCGAGTGGCCGGGATCAAATCTTCTGGCCGCGCGCTACCGAATAACAGGAGATGATTGTAGACCGCCAGCTTGGGCCGGACGCGCGCAAATACTTCACCGGCCTGCTCCGGTGTGGTGTGGTTGGCGCCGATTCTTTTTAACTGTTTTGGATCCTCGGCCGCGCTGCCGGCTAACGCTGTAACCTCGTGCACGAGTACGTCAGCGCCCTGGGCATGATGAATTAAATTTTCGTTAAAGGTCGTGTCGCCCGACAGCACCGCCGACCGTCCTTGATAGTCGATGCGGTAACCGAAGGCCGGCAACTCCTCCCCGCCATGATCGACTTCAAAGGCGCTAACTTTAATGCCGTCACGTTCGAACACCACGCCTTGGCGAATCTCATGCGCGTCTAGCTTCACGCCGTCTGGCCCATAATGTTTCTGCCGGACCCGAATATCGACATGAAACGCCAGCGGCAAGTGTTCCATCATTTGCCGCGTTCCTTCCGGCCCGTAGACCGGCAGCGGCTGCGCACGCTGTCCCCAGGGCCGGCCGATCCAACCGGTGAGCCAGAGATCGGGGAATCCGACCACATGATCCGAATGATGATGGGTCAGAAACATTCCACTGATCGCGCTGAAAGGAATGTCAAGCTGATGCAGCCGCTGCATGGCGCCGCGCCCGGCATCGAAGATAAATTTTTCCTCGCCTACTTCGACCAACGTACTAGGGCCGAAACGATCCAAGCGCGGCGGCGGCGCGCCGCTACCGAGCAGCGTCACGCGAAAGTTATCTTCACTTGTTTGAGCCATTGGCAGCTCCTATGGAAACTGTGATCTCACCACGAAGGGCCCGAAGTTCCACCAAGTGTCCATTAGCATACGCTCGCCTACAGAATATGAAATTGTCGCCCTCTTACCTTCATATGGTTCTTCCCTTGATTCGTCATGCCGGTGGAGGCCGGCATCCAGAGGAGTGCGGGGATGGATACCGGCTTTCGCCGGTATGTATGACGGATGCTTCATGCCAGTTCGTCGCCCAGACTGGACCGGCACATGGAATTTTTCCGAACCTTCGTGTCCGTCGTGCATTTGGTGGTGATTTGAAGATCCCTTGAACTCGGCTCACTTTCCCGCCAGCAGCGCCTTGACGAATCCGCTTTGATCCATCTCGCGCACAAGCCGATTGTCGATGAACTCCTCCGGCTTGGCGGTTTTTGCTTTCGGCGAAGTCCGTTCTAAATCTTGCAAGAGACCGGGTATGCCGGCCGGATACGGCGGCACGGCGAAACCGTTCTTGATGCTAAGTTCGTAGGTCTCGTCGAGCACATCCTTATCGTCGGTGCGAAAATATTTCGCCATGGTTTTGATTGCGAAGGCCTTATCTTTCATGCCCCGCACCGCGCCTTCGACGTAGGCCCGCAAAAAACGCCGCGCGATGTCTTCATTGGCCTTCAAATAGCGCCGCGTCGTCACCACGCCGTTGACATGGTACTCGACATCGAGACCGGTCAAGTCCATGAGATCTCTGAGCTTCAAACGCTTGGCTTGCAACGTCGCCGGCGGGCTGATCGCTGCCGCGTTGACCCGGCCGGCCGCCATGGCGGTCACCGTTTCCGCCGGTCCGCCCGTCTGCACCATGGTGACATCGCGATCCGGCTCAAGGCCCGCCTTGCGCAGAGCGATGCGCGACGCCAGATCGGATTGCGTGCCGAAGCGCGTCACGCCGAAGATTTTTCCTTTTAAATCCTCCATGCGCGCGATGTTGGCCTGGCCGAAAATCCACCAGTTAAATTTCTTCACAATGGTGGCAATGATAACAGTATCGGTCCCCGACAAAGCGGCTTGAATCGGTCCCGCGCCGCCGGCTTGAATAATCGGCAACTCTCCCGACAGCATGGCTTGGATCGCCAACGAACTGCCCGGAATGCTGATCACCTCGACATTGAGCCCATGCTTTTCATAAAAGCCGCCCTCTTTTGCCAACCAGATCGACATCTGCGCCGCCGATGCCGACCCGCCGCCGACGCGTAGACGATCGAGTTTTTTGTCTTGCGCCAACGCCAGCCCAACCGTTGCGATCGTCATAGCCATTGCCATCAGAAGAAAACTTTTGCAGCACTTCATATCGATTTCTCTCTTCGTTACTCAGTTCGACTACACTGCTGAACAATTTTGCTACTTATCCTGATGCCGATTGGTCTCCAGCAAATTTAAACTTTGCGATTGTTTTCGCACATCACTCGCTCGCGCGTCAAATCAAACCAATTGACAAGTTGTGGTTTGGTGATCGCCAATAAATCCATGCGATCTTTGCGGTGGCCGAAAAATTGCTCGTTTGCGCGCGCGTTCACTTAACAATTTAACAACTCAACCGTTGGCAGGAGCAATGTCATTGATCATCTGCACCTGCGCGCAACTGACATGGTTTTTCGGCGCCGTGCGGTCGCGCGCGCGTGTGTCGGGAACAAAATCATCAGCGACAAAGCGGGAGAGATTCATACAACCTTGGAGGAGCAGAAACCATGCAGACAAAACAGCAACTCCGGCGCGTCGATTTCGGCCGCCGGCAATTTTTAAAAACTATCGGCACAGGGGCGGCGGCTGCCTGGGCGGCAGGCACTATCGCGGCGCCACTTACATATGCTGCGCAGCCGGTCGATGTCGGACCCAGCGACAGCTTTCACCGCATGTTCCGTTTACCGCCATTCGCGCCGCCGACCGGCTTTATTCGCGACGCGCTCAGCGATATGGGCAGCATCGGCGGCTTAATGGACGCCAAAGATGACCTGGCGAAAGGCCCGGTCTTACTGATCACAGATTTGACTCTGAGCGCGAGCAATCGCAACAGCCCCGAACACAGTGCTGGCACGACCTTCATGGGGCAGTTTTTCGACCATGACATGACCTTCGATAAAACATCACGCTTGGGTTTTCCAACCAACCCGATTAAGTCGGCCAACTCGCGTGTGCCGCTATTCGACCTCGACTCCGTCTATGGCGGCGGTCCCGCGGACACGCCTGAACTGTACAGCACCGCCGACCCGATCAAATTTAAAATCGAAAGCGGTGGCTTGTTCGAAGACCTGCCGCGCAATGCGTCAACTAAAGCGGCGATCATCGGTGACCCGCGTAACGATGAGAATCTAATAATCGCCGGCCTGCAAGCAGCTTGTTTAAAATTTCACAACAACGCGGTCGATCTCGTTCGCGAGGCGACGCCGGGCATTAGCGATTTCGACGCTTTTTTCAGAGCGCGCCAGCTGGCGGTGTGGCATTATCAATGGGTCATCATGCATGAGTTTCTGCCGCTGTTCGTCGGCCAGCCGCTGATCGACACCATTCTGTCCGGTGGGCGAAAATATTATTGGCCAAGAGATGAAGCCTATATCCCAGTGGAATTTCAAATGGTCTACCGCTTCGGCCACAGTATGGTCCGGCCATCGTACCGGGCCAACCTAAAAGGCGACAACGGCAACCCGTTCTTCGGCATGATCTTTCAGCCCGAAGGCGAGGGCCAGGCCGATCCCATCGATCTGCGCGGCGGCGCCCGGGCAGCCCGGCGTTTTATCGGCTGGCAGACATTCTTCAAGTTTCCGAATTTCGAAGCCGACGTGCGGCCCAATAAGAGAATCGATACCAAGATCTCGACGCCGCTGTTCAATTTACCACTCGGCACGATTTTCTCAGAGACGCCACCAGTGTCGCTGATGACTCGCAACCTGCTGCGCTGCTTGACCTGGCAATTACCGTCCGGCCAAGCAATCGCCAAATCGATGGGGATCACGCCGCTCAGCGATAGCGATTTGGCGGAATTGAAAGCATTTGCACCATCGTTCGTATCGTCGACGCCGCTGTTTTATTACATCTTGAAAGAAGCCGAGCTCGTCGAAGACGGCATGCGGCTCGGGCCGGTCGGCGCTAGAATAGTCGGTGAAGTCTTCATCGGCTTGCTCCAGCTCGATGCTGAAGCTTATGTCAATATCCAGCCCAACTGGCTGCCGACGCTGCCGACCTTTGGCGGCACGCCGGAAAGTTTTCGCATGATCGATTTCTTGCGATTTGCCGGCGTCGATCCGGCAACCCGGGGTCAGTAACTTGCTCGTTCGTCGCGACAGCGGAGCGATGGCCGTGGCGCGGGGGTTCAAGACGCAACCTCGGAGCGCCGCGCCAGTCGGGCAAGCTAAACAGCAGCGGTGCCGATCGATACCCTTTGGAATTGCTGACTGCTGACCATGTGGGAATTACGCGCATCTGTTCTCATCAGACCGTGCCGTTAAGCACGCGTCAGCAGTTCGAGCAGGTGACCGTCGGGCCCATGAAAATAAACACCGCGGCCGCCCTCGCGCCTGTTCAACTGACCATTGGTCGGACTCCGAGGCTCACTGCCCCAGCTTAGCCCGGCATCCTGGATGCGCTGAAAAATCGCGTCGAATTCGTCCTCGCTTACCTGAAACGCGTAATGATGAGGTTCGAAAGATTCAGCGTTATCGAAATCGAGTGTCAGTTCTTCGTTAACCCGCACCGGCGCAAAATGGCCCGTCGGCCCATCATAGTCGAGGCCAAAAAGCTGTGCGAAGAGTTTCGCCGCAGCCTCTTTATCTTTCGCCGGAACAATTGTGTGATTCAATTTGATCGACATAATCCCTCCTTGGCCCCGGTTAAGGAATGTTGCTGCCGCATTTGAAAGAAATCCTAGCGCGTACGTTTTGCCATTTGAAGCGCAGCACGGCTGGAACGATTGCTTCGGCGAACGTCCAAGCCTTTTCATGAGCAGATTCCGCAGTGGACCGCGCGAGAGGAGTAAAGTGGAGCGCGATATTGCTGCTTAATCGTCCCTATCCGGGAATGTCTGAACTTCCCCGCCTAAGGCGATTAGTATCATTGCCGGCGAACGCCGGCATCCATCTTCGCCTGTGCTGCAAAGCTCCAAAGGACCTGGCCGGCCTGCACCGGAATGACGAAACGAAGAGTCAATGTTCAGTCGACAAATTCAGAATCCCTCGGCTTAAAGCCGTTCAGTTGCAGCCCTATTGTTGCCGATGAAATAATGTGCTTTTTCCAAGTCTTGTGATAGACGGTAGTTCAAAGACTATTTTAGAAAGGAGGAGCCAACGTGGGTTGTGCGTCATCGGCGGTTGTCCGGATGGTCCGCGGCACAATCTTTGAGAATTATAAGTTCTTGGCTTTGGTTCACTAACGAGGAGGTCATTATGTCGATCGTCAGAATGATTTTCGTTACCGTAAAGCCAGATCAGGTTTCGCAAGCGATCAGCCTGTGGAAAAACCACTGCGCCCCTCTCATGATCAAGCAACCGGGCTGTCTGTCGGAAAAACTATTGGAATGCGCCGACGCGCCCGGCGAGTTCATCTCCTATTCCGAGTGGGACAGCCAGGCGAGCATCGACAAGTATCGCAAAAGCGAAGCCCACACAGAGATTCAGAAACATTCACGCGGTTTGCAGGGCGGCCGCGCCACCGTCAAGCGCTACGAGGTTAAGTAGTTTAGAATCACGTGAGACCGCAGGTGGGCCAGAGCGTTAGAACAGGCTGGCAGTAGAGCTCGCTGAAAAGCGAGCTTTGAAAAGCGCGAGCTCTCTAAGGAGTGCGGGGAAGATTTCCCCGCACTCCTAACATTTTGGGATTAACACGTCTTTGAACTCGCCGTTACACCTTCCACCCCGGCGACAAATCCACCCGCGTGCCCACTGGATCGAGCACGAAGGTTTCGGCAAAGCGGCCGTCTCTTGGTAACTTGTCCGTGCCGCCGGTGGCGCCGTTGGCCTTGGCGGTGCTGACTGCGCCCTTCACGTCCTCCACCTGCATGCCGAAGTGAAAGATCCCTTCTTTGCGGTTGCGCGCTGGCAGGATCGCCAGATTGATATGGCCGTCGGAAAGATAAATCGCCTGGCCGTTCTCGCCCCCCTCGCCACTGCGGGCGACTTCATTGAGACCGAACGAAGTCTTATAAAACCCCGCGAGTTTCTCGGTGTCCTTCGTCAGTAATGCGATGTGTCCTATGCGTGCCATGTTTATTTCCTTTCTATTTTAGATGTCCGTTAATCTTCCCACTCTAATAGCCATCATGCGATTCCGCGATATTCTCTTCGTCATGCCTGCGTAAACGGGATCCATCCCCCTCCTCCTGGATTCCGGGTCGCGCCAGTTATCGCCGGCTTGCCGGAATGACAATGAACCGCGCAACAACGTCTCTTTTCTACTTCCGATACAGTTGCTCGATCAAGCCACTTCTTTCGATATCCCGGAAAAAACTCGCGTCGGTGAAATCCGCCGGCGACATTGTTTTCAACTTCGCATCGCTCTCTCGATCGAGCACCGCTTGCAGCGCCTTGTCGTTGGGTCCCGGCAATCGTTCCAACAAATCGACTTGTTCATCGTAAAGATAGGCCGCTTCTTCTGCGTTCAAACCGCCGAAGTATTTTTGCAGCAACGCGATCGAGCCGGCGCGGTTGGTCTTGAGATAATGCAACGCTTCGACAAAAGAGCGCATCAAGCGCTCGACAACAGTTCTCTTGCGCTGAATATAGCCCCGCGTCGTCCCGAAGGTGCCGGAGGGCGAGAGAATCTTAAGCTCCATAGCGCTGGTGAGCAGCCGCGCTCCGGCGCGCTCAGCGGTGAGCGCTGCGAGCCCGCCCAACGCACCGACTTCCAATTTTCCCGCGGCCATGGCGGCAGCGACCTGCGGATGGCCGCCCAGTTGCAGGATCGTCACATCGCGGTCCGGCCGGAGTCCAACCGTCGCCAGCGCATTACGCGTAAAGGTGTCGGCTTCGGAACCAAACTGCGACACGCCGATGGTTGCACCTTTCACATCTTCGAGCCTGCGCATCTTCGAGCTCCGACTGACCATCAGTTTTTGACTGGAAACATTGGCCGACGCGCCGAGGATCGCCACATCGGCGCCGCGCAAACGCGCGCGCGTGAGGGCGGTAACGCCGGCGAAAACCACATCGACATCGCCGGCGATCAGCGTTTGGACCAAACGCGGGCTGCCGGTTATGAGCAAAATCTCGGCGACCAGATCATGCTTCGCCAAAATCCCCAGCTCCTTCGACACCCACGGCAGCGACAAAGCGACGCTCGGACTGACGAAGGCAACGCGCACCTTATCGGCTGCACGAGCGGATCCGTGCGCTACCGTGAAGAGGGTTGCGATGACGACCCAAGCACGGGCCAGAACCCTGTTGAATCTTATGCGGCTATAGGCCGTCCTAGAGAGACTCACGTAATTCCTGCGTAGTCACGACAGTCGACATTGTCACAAAGTTTTGCCGCCGCGTTATTAATTGACCAACAAATCCTTCAGCCGCTCGACCACCTCGCGGGGCTGAGTCATCACTTCCTTGGCCAGGCTTTCAAGCTCCTCACCGCGAATGGTTTCGACCTCCAGTTGTTTTTTCGCCGCTTCCGCCAGCAGAGCCGGATCGCTCAACGCTTTGACGAAGGCATCGCGGAACATCTTTGTTCGGTCGGCGGCCAACCCCGGCGGTGCGGCAATGGGCCAGGAGCCGAAGCGTCCGGCGTCGAGAAAGACCGTGGTCAAACGGCGGCTCGCCTCCGGTGTCTTGTATTGATCCATGAGTTCGTAAATCGTCGGCACATCGGCGAGCCGGGGGTCGCGTTTGTTGCCGGTCTGAATCAGTGCCCGGACGAAGTTTTTCTTGCGCCAGGTGTGAAAAGGTTCGCGGCCGAAATAAACCGAGAGCGACGTCGAGTTGCATTGCACTTCGCCCTTCTCGATCGCCAAATCGACTTCGCCACCGCCGGGATAACCGGTGACGATCGCCAGTTTCAAACCGAGGGCTTCCTCGAACAGCTTGGGCAAAATATAGCCGGTGCCGCCCCGTCCTGCCGAGCCGCACTTCGGCGGCTCCGGGGCGCGCCGCAGGTCGGCGATGGTCGCGAAGGGATGGTCGGCGCGGATGTAGAACAGCCGCGTCGCCGGCGTCGAACTGCCAAGCCAACTGAGCTTGGGCCAGTCGAACTGCACTTCCTTGCGGCCAATCAGCTGCTCGAAATAGAGCGCCGCGTTGAACGTCGCCAGCGTCAAACCGTCGGGCTTGGCGATGCCGTTCAAGTAATTGAGCGCCACCATCGAGCCGGCGCCGGGCATCGACTGCACAATGAATTCGGGATTGCCGGGCAGATATTTTTTTAAGTAAGGCGAAACCGTTCTCGCCCAGATGTCGTGGGTGGTGCCGCCGGGATAGCCGACGATCAGTCTGATGGTTTTGCCCTCGAAGAACGACGATTGCGCGGCCACGCCGGCAACGTCGCAGGAAACCGCAATGACAAGGGCTAAAAGGACCGTTGAGAACTTCCATCTGGATAACAACAGGAGAGCTGCCACCCTTAGTCCGGCTTCATCGCCTTGTGCCAGCATCCCGTAGCGCGGCAACCAAGGGAGATTTGCCAGGCAATAGAGACCGCCAAGTTTACTTTCGGTACAATTGCTCGACATACCCGCTCTTTTCGATCTCGCGAAAAAAACTGCCGTCGATGAAATCCGCTATGGCAAAGCTCTTCACCTTCGGATCCGGCTCCCGTTCGAGCACGGCCGCGAGCGACTTCTCGTTGGGGCCGGGCAGGCGCTCCAGGAGTTCGACCTGCTCGTCATAGAGATAACCCGCTTCCTCGGCATTCAAGCCGCCCAAATACTTTTGCACTAACGCCACCGAGCCGTTGCGGTTGGTCTTCAAATAATGAATCGCGTCGACGAACGAGCGCGTCAACCGTTCGACCACGCTCCTTTTGCGCTGAATATAACCGCGCGTCGTCGCGAACGTGCCGGACGGCGAGAGAATCTTCAGATCGGCGGCGCTGGTAATGAAGCGCGCGCCCGACCGTTCAGCAGTGAGCGTCGCCAAACCGCCCAATATACCTGCTTCGAGCTTGCCCGCG
>DASSGE010000047.1:0-3372 GCA_035693605.1 Binatia bacterium | reverse complement strand
AGGGTGCGAGTCGAAATACCTAAAGCCTCAGCAGCTTTGGCCTTATTACCGTTGGTTTGGCGGAGCGCTTCTTCGATTACCAAGCGCTCGCCCTCTTCGATATTACGGATAGCTTTGCTGCCGATCTCTTCGCTATGGCCGGTTGCGTAATGCTGCAAGTTCATCGGCAGATCGCTGATGGTGATATAATCTCCATCCGAGACCATTACCGAACTCTCGATCACACTTTTCAGTTCACGGATATTGCCAGGCCACGGGTAGTCGAGGAACAATGTCTTGGCGGAGCTGGTGAGCTTTTTTAACGGCTTGTGAAATTGATTGCACGCCTGGTAGATGAAATTCGCGACCAACAAAATAATATCCTCGCGACGTTCACGCAGCGGCGCCAGAATGATCCGGGCGCTGTTGAGCCGAAAATAAAGATCTTTGCGAAAGCCGGTGCCTTGAATCGCTTCATCGAGCTCTTTGTTGGTCGCTGCGACGATTCGAACATCGCTCGTTTTCGGCGACGATTCGCCGACCCGGTAATATTGCCGGGTTTCCAAAAATCGTAACAGCTTGAGCTGGATCGACGGTGCGAGATCACCGATCTCGTCGAGAAACAAGGTGCCACCCTCAGCCGCTTCGATGAAGCCTTTTTTATTTCGGTCGGCGCCGGTAAAGGCGCCTCTGACATAGCCGAAGAGTTCGCTTTCGACCAGAGTCTCTGGAATTGCCGTCATGTTGCAGCCGACAAAGGCTTTTTCCGCGCGCGGTCCATGGGCATGAAGATACTGCGCCATAACCTCTTTGCCCGTGCCAGTCTCGCCAGTGATCAAGACCGTGATGTCGTGCATGGCGTAACGGTTGGCGAGGTTGAGCACTTCATGAAATTGTGGCGTATCGCCGATCATCTGGGGGGCGCTTATTGAATGAGGCCCATTCGCGTCAGACTGGTTTCGGTTTGACTGGGCGAGCAGGCCATAGAGCGTTTGCACGTGGTGCGGATCGTAGCAGATCAGCGCCATGTGATCGGGATTCTGCCGCAGTTGTTCGGTAAATTCATTCCAACCCGGGCCTTGGCACAGAGCCAAGTCAGCGAATACGTATTTCAATTGCTCGCTGGGAAATGCCGCCAGCACACGCCTCGCTTCTTCGATGGAGCGGCTGACATGAATCGAGCAATCCCGTGACTCGGCCACTTTCGAAATACTTGTAGTCGCCGCATCGCTCGCTTGGATGATCAAGGCTAGGGGTTTGGCCATCGATCGTCACTCGGAGACAGGAGAATCGGGTAAGACCACCATATTTTGTAGCGAGTCAGTCAACAATTCGGTCGTAATCCGCGGCGGAGTGCCGAGATAATTCGACGCCGCCACGACATGCTCCGCAATAAATTTTGGATGAAATCCAGCAAATGGAACTTTGTGCTTATTATAGAATGAATTCAACAGGTAGGACATCATTTCGTCGTTAAACTCCAAGCCGTACGAGTCGCAGATGCGCTGAAAAATTTCTCGGAATTCCTGTTCGGTGGGAGGTTGAATCTGCATCTTGTAATGGACGCGTCGCAGCTGCGCCGGGTCCATCAATTCTTCCGGTGGGAAGTTGGTCGCAAAGATGACCAATTGGTCGAACAACACGGTAAACTTCTTGCCGGTGTGCAAGGTCAGATAATCGAGTTTACGCTCCAGCGGAATAATCCAGCGGTTGAGTAATTCATGGGGGCGCACCCGTTGGCGGCCGAAGTCGTCGATGACAAACACTCCGCCGATCGCTTTCATTTGCAGCGGAGCTTCGTAATATTTCGAGTGCTCGTCGAAATCCAAGTCGAGCATTTCCAACGTCAGTTCGCCACCGGTGATCAAATATGGCCGCTTACAACGCACCCAGCGAGGGTCGTATTCGAGATGGGGGAGCAGGATTGGATTGGCTAGCCCGCCATTGGCGTCAGCGCCGTTGTTGGTCGGAAAGTTCACATGAACTGACGGATCGTAGATCTTGATAATCTGACCGTCCTCTTCGATCGCGTAGGGGATATAAACGGGCTGCTCGAAGGCGCTCACCAAGGCTTCGGCAATGGATGTCTTACCGTTACCGGCCGCGCCGTAGATCAGCACGGCGCGTCCAGAGTTCGATGCTGGACCAAGGCGGCGGACAATTTCCGGCGACAGCACCAAATGTGACATGGCCTTTTTCAATTTTTCGATACCAATCACTTCGTTGGTGATGGTCTGTTTTTGTACCTGCTCTTGATACACATTCAAAGGAACCGGCACCGGGCCGATATACTCACAGCGGCGCAAAGCTTCGCTGGCGCGCTCCTTGCCGGCGTTGGTCAACGCGTAGCGCATGATATTGTAATTTTTCTCCGATGGACCGCGAATTTCCACCAATGCTTCTTTCTTGGCGAAATTGAGCAGCTCATCGATGACGCCGCGGGTCAGTTTAATCTGTTCGGATAGCTCAGGGATCGTTTGGAGCGCCGAGATGTACATCGTGCGCAATAACGCGTTCAGCAAGAAATTAGCTTCCAGGCCTGTCTCGGCGACGGTTTTGGCCACGCGTGGAGGTTCCGAGATGACCGCTTCAAGATCTTCACGGGTGAGGTAGCCGAGTGCGACAAGGTTGTCACCGAGGCGGCCGCCGGCGATTTTCTGCTGGTGGAGCACACGATCGAGCTGCTCTTGTGTGATAATCCCCTTGGCGCGTAAAAGTTCACCTAATGCCATAGTAATTACTCTCAGTTCCGGAAAAAAATCTTGTCTTTAAGAACTGCACGGCCTATATTCTAATCTCAAGTTTCAAAATTTCGTTTCATTATAGGTACTGGCGGAAACCTGTCAAGAAAACTGTTGCGCTGCTCACGCTCCATGCGGAGGCCGGATGACTGCTTCGCGAGTTGTTAAATCTTTGTTAGTAGCACCGATGCTTGTCTTAGCGGGCTGCGGACTTCTCGATGATAGCGCGTCTAAGAAGCCGTCGAATAGCGGACTGATCGCGACACCGGTTACTTATTACAGCACCTCTAGAGCACGCTATCTCGGCGCCAAGTATAAGGAAAATCTCGATCGCTTAGTCGAACGCATCAGCCGCAATCCAAAGACCGCAAATCTGCAATTTGCTAACAATATTGCCTCGGTTGGTGGCATAGGTTTTTTCACTCATTCGGCAACCAAGACAGCCGATGAGAGATATCTCGAAGTGGTGCTCGCCGCGCCGGAAACCTTCGAATCGAAAGGTGCACATAGCGATAAAGTAAACCGGCTATTTATTTTGTACGGCGCGGATTTGCTAGCGACATTGAGCGGCGATAATGAGATCTACCAGGACAAAGAGTTAACCGGCTACGCTCTTAACCTTTCTTGGCGCAATGCTGTAGTCGATCCGGTG
>DASSGE010000046.1:0-6970 GCA_035693605.1 Binatia bacterium | reverse complement strand
ACAGGACATGCAGCACGCTGTAACAACAGCCGGGTACCCGGATTAACTAACGGCAATCGGCCGAAAGGCATGATCAATGAGTGCTCAGTTGGAAATCAACGAAATCAATTCGCACCAAGCTCTTGAAGACTTGTGCCCCGATTGGTGCGCATTGTGGGTTGGGATTGCCGATGGCACCCCTTTTCAGTCACCCGAGTGGTTGCTCCCATGGTGGTGGCGATTTTTCGGCCGCGGCAAGTTTTGCGTCTTGCGCATGCGCGAAGGGATCGCCGCGTGACCCGCTTCCTATTCATTCGCCACGCTGCCATCGACGGTCTCGGTCAGCGCATCGCCGGGCGCGGACCCGGTAATCCGCTCAATCGCCAAGGCCGCGCACAGGCGGCGCAATTGGCGCTCCAACTCAGCGCGCGGCCAATCGCCGCGATTTATACCAGCCCGCAAGCGCGCACGACGGAAACCGCGGACGCGCTTGCGCTTCGCCTGGGAGTCACGCCGGTTACATTGAATGAGCTCGACGAACTCGATTTCGGCGCGTGGGCCGGACACACCTACGCCGAATTGCACGAGCTACCCGAATGGCATCTTTTCAATAAATTTCGCAGCATCACACGCATGCCCGGCGGCGAGCTCTTGCTCGAAGTGCAGAGCCGGGTGATTGCCTGCGTCGACCGGCTGCGCCGCTTCCATGACAGCACGACTGTCGCGCTGGTGAGTCATGGCGATGTGATCCGCGCCGCCTTGTTGTTTTATCTCGGTGCGCCGCTCGATTCGATCTTGCGTTTGGAAATCAGTCCCGCCTCGGTCAGTACGGTTATAATAGACGACCACAGCACGCGCATCCTAGCGATCAACCACACCGTAACGCTCGCGGAGGAAGTCTTGTGAATTTAACGGCGGAGCGCCGACGATTGGCGGCGTTGCCAGCGTCATGTCCTGCCGTTTAAAGGGCGGCGCACCGCGCGGAAGAATTGGAAAATGATGCTGTTGGAGATCGACTAAACGAACAGCGCGCCGCGTCACCGATTCACAATCATGGAAATCAACGCCTCAGGGGAGGGCATTGTATGTCTAGACTGATACACCGCGCAGCCGCGATTACCGCGGTGCTTAGCGCTGCCCGAATCGTTTTGCGCCGCCGGCGCGCCATTAGCTTCGCCGGTCGCACAATAGTGATCTCGGGCGGATCGCGCGGCTTGGGTTTGGAACTGGCGCGCTTGTTTGCCGCCGAGGGAGCCCGGCTCGTATTGCTCGCCCGCGATTCGGCGGAACTCGACCGTGCAGCGAAAGAACTGCAATCGCGCAGCGCTCAGGTCCTGCCTATTCCTTGCGATCTCCGTGATGTCGATAGCATTGCTCGCAGTACCGCGACAATCCGGCAGTGGAGCGGTATGGTCGACGTGTTGATTAACAACGCCGGCATTATTCAAGTAGGGCCCTTCGAGACCATGGACCGGAAGGACTTTGAGGAAGCGTTGGCGGTGCATCTGTGGGGTGCGTTCGAGCTCACGCGTAACCTTCTACCGCTGATGATCCGGAACGGGCGCATCGTGAATATAGCGTCGATCGGCGGCATCGTCGCCGTGCCGCACTTGTTGCCGTACTGTGTAAGCAAGTTTGCTTTGGTCGGACTCTCTGATGGTCTGCGTGCGGAATTATCCCGCCGCCAGATTCGCGTCACCACGGTTTGCCCGGGGTTGATGCGTACCGGCTCGCATGTTCAGGCTTGGTTCAAAGGTCAGCAAAAAAAGAATTCGCGCTCTTCGCACTGGCCAGTGCTTTACCGGTATTTTCGACCGCTTCGCGTCATGCGGCACAACGCATCGTCGAAGCGTGTCGTTATGGCGACGCCTTCTTGCTTATCACCGCGCAAGCGCGCGCTATTCATCTGGCAAACGCCCTCGTGCCCAATACCGTAGCAGATATTATGCGTTGGACTGCGCGGCTCTTGCCGAAGCCGCGCGGGGCGAACCATGAGGCCAAACTTGGACGCGATAGCCGGTCAGTTTTGGCCCCGCGCGTTCTCACTCGCTTAGCGGACGCCGCCAGCGCGAAAAACAACGAAGTCTGATCACGCTGGCGGCGATTTTCAAGCGGGCAACGCCGATTTTTCGCTACTCCCGCGGATCCGCATGCTTTGCCGACTTTTTCGATCTTGAATGTGACGTGGCATGATGCGAAGTGCCACTGTCGTCGATCAACTCTTTCTTGCGCTCTGCCATCTGCTGCCCATAATCCGCGAGATCCATTTCGCTTTCTTCGGCTTGCGGCAACAACTCGCTTTCTTCTTCTTGGACATGATGCTTTACATCGGCCACCAGTTCAGCCCACTTCTCCTCGAACTCTTCGTCTTCACCGTCCATGCTCTTGAGCTCGTCGATCAACTCCTTGACCGCTTTATGCTCTTTGAGCGCTTCCCCAACTAACGCCCCGTCGTTTATTTCTTTTTTCACCGCGGGATAAAAGATCTCTTCTTCTACTTGGGCGTGAACTTCCAACTGCTGCATGGCTTGCTCGGCAATCCGCTGCTTGGCTTCTTGTCCTTTGGTTTTGTTGTATTTCTCGAATAGACTCGCCACTTTTTTGTGATCCTGTTTAATCAACTGAACTGCGTTTGGCATTTTTTTGTCCTCCTGGTTAAATCAAATCGGCACACAGTATGCCCTACGACTAGCGCTCCAGTGCTCTGAAATCGTCAGCCCGTTGGCCTACGCGGCCGGCTTCACTTCAATTTTGTCGTTCACGGTCACGCCGGCTTGTGCCCCTTTCGCTAAATCCAAAGCGCGAGTACGGAGTTCTTGCGAGGTCACTGTCCCCGAGAGAGTTATTTCTCGCTTGTCGGAGTTCGCGTCGACGTTGATATTTGCCGATCGCAGTTGCTCATCGCTCTGCAGTTTAGCTTTTACCGCATTCTCGATATCCGAGTTGCTCATCGGTGCGCTGGTGGCAGGCGGAGTAGTTGCGACTGTGGTATCAGGGCTAGACTTGATATCCGTCGCACGCTCGTCACGATCACGCGAGCACCCGACCATACCAACGCCAAGAACCAAGCCCAAGAGAACGACTTTCGTTCGACCCTTCATAAACCCTCCTTCAATAAATTTATTGATTATTTGCGCAAGTCGTGTGCCACCGTGCGGTGCATTACAGCGAGCAAATCACGGGCTTTTTTAATCGCTTAGTCGCATCTTGTCTCAATAGCGAAACAGGCCCGCATTAGCGCTCGTCCTACAACTCGCACGCCTTACTCGCACGGGTTAGATGCTGGCACAATGGGGCCAACTTGGGGGGAGGCAGATGAGAAGCGCTCTGGCCTCTCACCTGCCTCGGGAATAACGCCGGCGGGAGGGTTACCAGCGTTAGCGGAGCCTTAAGATCCGACGAACATCACCATAAGGCAGGTACTAGTCCTGCCGTTCCTTATGCCGCGAGAGCGCATCCTCGTTCATTTGCTGGAGCGAGACCGATCCGGCATAGGGAGATTGGTCGTAGCGTTCCAGAAGTGTGGCCAAGTCTTCAGCGTGTTCTTCTTCAACTGCTAACACGCCCTCGATCATCCGCCGCGTCGTCGGATCTTTGGAGCCAAAGTATTGAATCATTTCTTTGTAGCTATCGATGGCAATTCGCTCGGCGACCAAATCTTCGCGAATCATATCGAGAAGCGAGTCACCCTCGATATATTCGGAATGGCTGCGCGCCAGCATGCCTTCAGGCGAGAGGTTCGGTTCGCCGCCTAATTGGACAATGCGCGCGGCAATTTGATCGGCATGAGTTTGCTCTTCGTTGGCATGCTGCAAAAATTCGTCGGCGACGGCTTGCGCGTTGATTCCATTGGCCATGAAATAATGGCGCCGGTAGCGCAATACACAGACAATTTCGGTAGCGAGCGCTTCGTTCAAAAGCTTTAGAACCACTTCGCGATCCGCTTGATAGCCCTCGGTTACGGCGCCTTGCTCGATATGTCGACGGGCCCGTTCGCGTAACGTTTTTACGTCGGTCAGAAACGCGTTTTCCTGCATGTGCGACCCTCCAAAACTGGATGCTGAGTTGCTATTGGAAAGCGCAAAACATATGCCAGTCGAGCGCCAAGATGGTGACTACGCGCGATTAATTGGAGCAGCGGAATTGTGTGTCGTTTCTGGACGGTGTTTCGTCACAATGATAATACATGTCCCATCAACGCGAGAGCGGTTGCAAAAACAGGACGGCTACGTCGTTGCGTCCGACACAATTAATCGACTTCGCGGACGCTACAGCGCCGCGTGCAGACGTGGCGCTTCGACGCCCTAAGAGATCGCATTCGCACCGATCTGCCACAGCAATCCTTCCAACGCAGCATGGTTGAGCGGCTTGACCAGATGATGGCTAAAGCCGGCATCTTCCGTGCGCAGGCGATCGGTTTCTCGGCCCCAGCCGGTCTGGGCAATCAGCACGGCCCGACGCAAGCTCGGTATGGCTCTTAAGCGCCGGGCCAGTTCACAACCATCCATGTCCGGCATACCGATATCGATTAATCCGACCTGCGGAACGAATTCAGCCGCAATCATCAACGCTGTTACGCTATCACCGGCGACCCGCACTTCGTGCCCATGGAGTGTCAACAGAGCACCCAAGGTCGCCGCCTGTTCGCGATTGTCATCGACCACCAAGATGCGCAGCGGATGTGGCGGTCGCGCGTCAGGGCCATGGCTCGTGTCGGCCGGCACTGGCGGGTGTTGCGACACCGACGTCGGCAGGCGGATCGTGAATTCGCTGCCTTGGCGCAGGCCGGCGCTTTTGGCTTCGAGCGTGCCGCCATGGAGTTCGACCAGACTTTTCGCCAGCGCCAGACCGACGCCCAACCCGCTCGGCGCTTTGGCTTCGCCCTGCGTGAACATGTCAAAGATGCGCGGCAACATTTGCGCAGATATGCCGTGGCCGTTGTCCGTGACGTGAATCTCGGCACCCGCGTCGCTTGACCTGACAGCCAATCCGATCCGACCGCCAGCGTCAGTGTAT
This sequence comes from Binatia bacterium, assembly GCA_035693605.1. Taxonomy (GTDB): domain Bacteria; phylum Desulfobacterota; class Binatia; order UBA9968; family UBA9968; genus DP-20. The sequence goes on along the minus strand of DASSGE010000046.1, from coordinate 1,975 downwards.
TTGGCGGCATTGTTCAAAAGGTTCGCTACCACTTGCGACAATCGCGCCGCATCGCCGTCGACCCAGATTGGCGCGTCGGGCAAGTCAACCGTCAGTTCGTGACCGTTCGACTCGATCACCGGCCGGCTGGTCTGAAGGGCACTGTGCACTACCGGAACAAGATCGATCTTGTTGATACGTAATTCCAATTTGCCGCGGGTGATGCGGCTCACATCCAACAAATCTTCCAGAATGCGTGAGATTTGTTCTAGCTGCCCGTCGATGACATCGAAACACCATCGCAGGTCTGAATTTACCGGCACTTTTCGCTTGATCAATTCGACCGCGTTGGTGATGGGCGCCAAGGGGTTGCGAAGTTCGTGCGCGAGCAGCGCCAGAAATCGATCTTTAGCTTGGTCCGCCTCACGCAGTTGTTCGACTCGTTTGGTAAGCAGACGTTCGAGGCGTTTTTGCTCGCGGACATCGCGTGACACCGTGCCAATGCACAGAGGCGCGCCGCTATGCGGATTTTTGACCACGAACAGGGAGCGGTAAGAGTCGATTGCCGCACCGGTCTTCTGGTGCTTAAGGCGAATCTCGCCTTCCCACTTACCCTGTTCCTGCAACGCCGGCACGACACGCTCGTCATAAAATTGCCGATCGCAGTCGGCAATAAAATCTCGCGGCTGATGCCGCGAGATCGTGTCGGGATCGATACCGACTAAGGCGCGCCCGGCAGGATTCAAATAAAAATAGTCGCCTCCCGGGTTGGCCATACCGATGTAATCGCTACTGCTTTCGACTAACGCCTGAAATTTAAAACGTTCTTCTTCGGCGCGTTTACGCTCGGTTATGTCGGTCACCATGACATAGAATCCGGCAACCCGTTCGTCCTCGCGGAAATCCGGCCGGTATGAGGCAAGCACCATGCGTTGCTTGTCGATCGGCCCGAGAACCGTTTCGAAGCTCACGCTCTCCCCCGCCAGCACACGGCGAATATAAGGCTCAACGGTCGCATAGGCTGAGCCCAGCAACTCGCGCGCGGTGTTACCGATAATTTCCGCGCGCGGCCGGCCGAACGTTTCTTCATAGCCGCGATTGACGAAGCGGTAGCGCTCGTCACTATCTATATAGGCGATCAAGCACGGCACCGAGTCGGTAATCACCCGGAGCTCTTCCTCGCGCCGGGCGAGCAACCCCTCGGCGCGTTTGCGCTCGGTAATATCGATGTTGATGCCGAGCATGCGCACCGGCTTGCCATTGGGGTCATCATACGCCCGCCCCTGGCTTGCTACCCAACGTACTTCGCCCGATGGCTTACGGATGCGATACTCGACTCGGTAAGGGCGGTGCGCGCGCATGCTCGCCGCGCGCTCGTGTTCCACCCACTGGAGATCGTCGGGATGGACCAGCGCGCGCCAGGTCTCATACTGCGGCACATAACGCTCGGGATCGAGACCGTAGAGTCGACAATTTTCCGGTGACCAGACCATCACACCGCTTTCGAGGTCCAAGTCCCACATGCCTGCGCCGGCGCTTTCGAGTGCCAGGCGCAGGCGCTCTTCGCTAACTCGAATCGACTCCTGCGCCCGTCTTTCCGCCGTAATGTCGTGAACCTCGATTACGGTTCCCACGCGCACGCCGTCTTTCAGGATGGGCCGCGCAGCGCAGCGCGCCGGATAAAAGTGGCCATCCTTATGCACGAACAGATCCTCAAAATTTTCAACTGTTTCGAAACCGGACCTAGCGCGATCGATTGGACAGTCCTCCCTGGCAAACGGCGTCCCATCCTGGTGAGTATGGTGGATTGTATCGTGCAAGATCGCGCCGATCATTTCGTCGGCTTTGAAACCCGTGATTCGTTCCGTCGCGGCGTTGGCGAACGTGCTCCGACCCGCGCTGTCGATCATCAGCAAGCAAGAGCTCGCGTTATCGGTCACGGCCTGCAATAAATTTCTTTGATAGGCGATCTCCTTTTCCCAACGCACGCGCTCGG
>DASSGE010000045.1:0-7158 GCA_035693605.1 Binatia bacterium | reverse complement strand
GAAGTAGCCCTTGCCAAGGTGCCCTGGCTTTTTTCCCCCGAGTACCAGCCGCGCTCCTTCCTTCTGCCCGATATCGATATAATCCAGGTCGGTCTTCCATTGTTTGTCGTCCACCGCGGGGACCATGTCGACGGTTTCGTCAAGCCCGGGCCCAACTTTTATTTTCCTTGCTGCTTCAACGAGCCGATCGAGAAGGGCGTCTTTCACCGCTGGGGCAGCAATGACGCGGGACGTGGCGGTGCAGCGCTGCCCGGTGGAGCCGAAAGCGCCGCCATGGATTGCGGTCGCCGCCTTATCGAGATCGGCGTCCGCCATGACGATGACCGCGTTCTTGCCGCCCATCTCGCAGGTGACCTTGGCACCGCGGGTTGCCGCCTTGGCGTAGAGCGCGCCGCCCACTTCATTCGATCCGGTAAATGAAATCGCGCGCAGCACCGGCGAGTGAACCATCGCCTCACCGACCACCGAGCCGGAGCCGACCAGCATGTTGAACACGCCGGCTGGCAAACCCGCTTCAACGTAAATCTCGGTGAGCAGCGCGGCCGTAGCCGGGGTCAGTTCAGCTGGCTTGAAGATCACACAGTTGCCCGCTGCCAACGCCGGCGCGGATTTCCAAACCGGGATCGCCCAGGGAAAGTTCCACGGCGCGATCAGGCCGACGACGCCGAGCGGACGGCGAATGGTGTAGGTAAAGGTGTCGCGCGCTTCGGACGGCAGGGTCATTCCGTGCATGCGAAAACCCTCGCCGGCGTAGAATTCCAACAGCGATATGCCTTTCATCACTTCGCCTTTGGCTTCTTTGAGAATTTTGCCTTCTTCGCGGGTGAGCGTGCGGGCGATCTCGTCGGCGCGTTGACGGGCGATGTCGGCGGCGCGCCACAGCACCCGACCGCGCTCCGGGCCAGGCGTTTTTCGCCAGCCGCGAAACGCCACTTGGGCGCGATCGATGGCGCGCGCGACGTCGTCAGCGGTGGCCGCGGGAAACTCGGCGATCACTTCATCGGGATCGGCCGGGTTGATATTGCGCACCAAGCGATTCGAGTTGGGGTGGAACCATTTGCCGTCGATAAATGAACCGGTGTTCATGATCACCTCGCCCTGAAAGGTAAGTTTGGTTCAATGATATATCCGGCAGGTCAATTAAAAACCAGAGCGTCAGTGTGACGCTCCGGTTTGCGCGGAAGCTCGCTTGGTCTGGAAAAACTAAAACGAAGATCTCTTGGTCAGATCGCGAAGAGTCGAGCGCCATTTCGATTCAAGAGCGTCGATCTGTTCGGCGGTCAGTCCCTGATCGGGATACCATCGTTTGAAGCCGTAGTCTTTCGTCGGATTGCCGTATTCGTATTCCTCGAGAACTTTCTGCCCGCCAGGTCCAAGAATAAAGTCGGCTAACAGCAGCGCGGCATGGGGATGGGGCGCTTTGGCTAGCACCGCGGTGGAACCCGAATTGGCCGGCACGACGTCCATCGGGATCCATTCGATCGGCGCGCCGGCTTTGAGCGAAACTTCCACGTGGTTGCGGAATGTGCTCGGTGATACTCCAACTTCACCGGAGATGACCATGTCGAGCAGGGCGCGGCCGGAAACGTTATGGACCGAAGGATTCTGGCCTTTGAGTTTTCGGACGAACTCTTCGCCTTTGAACTTAAGCAAGGCACCGATTACCGTGACGCCCGTGTCACTGCCGGCGAATGAGATTTTGTCCTTCAGCTCCGGCCGCAAGAGTCCTTCGTAGTTGCGTGGCACCGCTTTTGTCGGAATTAAGTTTTTATTGTAGGAGAGGCCGATATGGGATTCGCGGTCGATAGCCCAGTAAACCAGACCTTTGGGCGCTTTCTCTTTGACGTTGTCGGGATATTTGGCAATGGTCGAGAAATAGTAAGGGACCAGCCAGTTGTTGTCCTTCAATAGCTTCAACAGCGGGATCGTCGTCTCCATGGTGTCGGCGATATAGCGCTGTGCCTGGGACTCGGCCAAGATGCGCGCGCTCATTTCCTGGCGCGTGGCGCGGTAGGACTCCACCGCGACGCCGGGATATTTTGCCTCATAGGCGGCAGCGAGTTTCTTATAGGAATCGCCGGCCAGCGAAGTGTACCAGGTCACCTTGCCTTCAGCTTTCGCACCGGCATAGAGGATCTTTTCGCGGTCGGGTTTGTTGTAAGCGGCCAATTGCTCGGTGGTCAACTTCTGCTGCGACCATGCGGCGCTGGCGCTGGCGAAAAAGAAAATTAAGACTGCTGCGAATGTCTGCATCGAAGCTCTCCTTGGCTGGATTCTGGTTCTAGTAGCCGGTCTCCATCAGTTGGTAATAGAAAAGTTTGTAAAACGAGCGCAGCCGCTCGGGCCGAGTGTAGTGCGCGAACTCCTGGGGCACTTTGAATTCTTTTTCGATCTGCTCCAAGGTCTTACCCGCGGCGATCAGCTTAGCGACTTCGTCGCGCATCACGACAAAGTAGCGTTTCTGTTCTTCCAGATCTTTGACACCGCGGCCGATATGCGCCGGTCCATGGCCGGGGACGTAGGTTTCGACCGGCAGATTGCGCGCCATGATGTTATCGAGAATCTGAATCCAGCCCTTGACGTTGGAAAAGAATACTCCGGCGGACTCGCCTTGTCCCGGGTGAATTTCCGTGTCCAGTAGATCGCCCATCAGCATGACCCGCTTCTGCGGGATGTAAACCGTGAGGTCGCCGGTGCTGTGGCCGCGGCCTTCGGGGGTGATTTGAAACGTCAATCCGCCGAAGTAAAGCGTCATCGGCCCGTCGACGCCGATGGTGGGTTGCATCGGTTGGCCGTTTTTATAAGCGGCGTAGCGCGCATCGTTGGATTTTTGCCGCTCGAGAAATTCCTCGCGCTCCTGCATTTGCAGATCATGCACTTGATTCTTGGTGGCGATCCAGGCCGGCGCGTCTTCGCGAAAATGCCAGGCGCCCGAGGCGTGGTCGCCGGCGCTGTGCGAGGTGATCAAATATTTGACCTTCTTATCGGTGGTCTTGCGAATAAACGCCAGGGTCTGGTCGGCATTGTCGATGTGAAAATCGAGCACCACCACCCCTTCGTCGGTAAAGACGACCGTTGAGTTTCCCGAGCCTTGGGAGTGCTGCAACATATAGACGTTGTCGGCTATCTTCACCGGCGTCATGCGCACGGGCGCGGCAGCCCCCATGGTCAAATAGCCGGTGGCCATCAAGAGCAACGGCAATTTCAGTTTCATCAGGTAATTCCTTCCTGGCGTTAGCGTAGTCTGTTAGGTCAAATCATGCCCAACGACTTGGCCATATCAATTGTGCGCCGCGCGCGTTCGACGATCGGCCGATCGATCAGCTGCCCGCCGAAGGCAATTGAGCCGTCGCCGCGCGCATTGGCTTCTGCAAACGCTTGCAGCACCTTTTGGCAGTAGTCGATTTCCGCCGCGGTCGGGCTGAAGACGGTATTGATGGCGTCGACTTGCGCCGGATGAATGCACGACATGGCTGAAAAGCCCAACTGGCGCGATTGTTTGGCGAAGCCGAGCAAGCCGGCGCTGTCGTTGAGGTCGACCCACACGCCGTCGACGGCTTGCACATGGGCCGCCGCAGCGGCGACGACGATCGCGGAGCGGGCGTAGATCAGATCCCGGGCTTCGCCCTCGCGCACGGCGGGTAGGCCGATCTCGCGGCCAAAGTCTTCGGCGCCGAAAATGATGCCGACGATGCGCGGCGAGGCCGCCGCGATGGCCGGTGCGTTCAATAGCCCCTTGGGGCTCTCAATGGCGATCAGCAGCCGGACGCTGCCCTTGGCGATTTGGTTTTTTGGCTCCATGTCGTCGAGGATCGCATCGACCGTGCGTACGTCGTCGACGGTGTCTACTTTGGGACAGACCAACCCTTCCAATCCGGGACGGACGACCGCGGCCAGATCGGCATTCATCCACTGGTGGCCGATGGAATTGATGCGCACGTAACGCGCTGGAGCGCCGGGAGCTTTGGCACGCCCCAAGGATTCGCCGATATTGTTCCGCGCGGACTCCTTTTCATTGGGCGCGACACCATCTTCAATATCCAACATGATCGCGTCGGCATTGAGGCCTAGCGCCTTGTCGATCATCTTTTGCCGGTGGCCCGGAACGAACATCCACGAGCGGATCAGGTCCATGAAAGAGTCTCCTTGGCCGAAATTTTTACCTGAAGGGGCGGCGAATGTCTAACGACTTGGCGTAATGATCGCCTGCGCGGTCATTCGTGATGGAGTGGGCTTACGGGGCAAAGATCTCTCACTTCGTTCGAGATGACAATTTGCGATCTCGTTGCGACTGTCATCTCGACTGCAAGGAGAAATCTCTCCGGCGCTTCGCTTGAAGACGCTAAACTTTTAGAGAATAACTGGATGGTTATGAAACTCAGCACCGTCAAACTTCTGGTGCCCATCGTCGCCGTGACGATCCAGAGCAATTCGGCATCGACGGTTATTCCGCCTTACCTCGATCACATGCGTATTCCCGTGGCTTTGATCGGCACATTGATTTCGTTGGGGCCGATCTTCGCGCTCTTGGCGCGCTTGCCCATCGGCATGTTGTACAGGCGCGGTCAGGCGCGCTGGCTGGTGTCGGCCGCGATTATGGCGATGGGGGTAACCAACTATGGTTACAGCTTTGCCGAAAGCAGTTGGTCGTTCGCCGTCGTGCATTGTCTCAATGGTTTTGCCTACAGCGCGGTGACGACGCTCTATATGGCGTTCTATGTCGATTCACTGGCGCCGGATGAAAACCGCAATCACGCCATGGGTTACTACGTCGGCTGCCTGGCGATGGGTTACTCAACGGGTAATTTTTTTGGCGGACTTATCGCAGACCACTGGGGTTATTCGTGGACTTTTCAGTTGGGCGCGCTGCTCTCCTTTGTCGCAGTGGCGCTCTTGTGGTTCTTGCACGGGCCGAGCAGCGATGCGCCGGCATCGGGAAAAACCAAACAAGCGGGTAAGCTGACCGTGCGAGAGTCGTTTAAGGCGCTTCTCGAGCCGGAGTTGGCGACTGTGGTGCTGGTCGCGCTGTTTTTGAACTTGCTCCATCAGATGGGCGGCGTGTTTATCTCGCTCTACGGCTTGGGCGTGGGGATGAGCTTGACCCAGATCGGCATCATCCGTGCGGCTTACGCCGGTTGCAATGCCGTGACCCGGCCGATCAGCGGCCATGTCGTCAACAAAGTCGGCCACAAGGGCTTGTCCTACTTTGGCTTGCCTTTGCAAGCTGTGATTTTGATGCTGGTGCCACTGTTCACAGGTTTCGGCACGATCATTGCGGTCTATGTGGCGTCGGGATTTATGCGCGCCATAGTCCTGGTGGCTAACGCTGTTGGCCTAGTCCAGGATGTTCCGGAGTCGAAGGTTCGCCGCGGACTCGCCTCGGGCGTCTATAATGCCGCTGGCGATATGGGAAATATCCTCGGCCCATCAATCGGCGGTTTTATCGCCCATGCCACGGGCATTGCGAGCGTGTTTGTCGTCGGATCTGTGGGGTCGACGGCGCTGTTCTTCCTGGGAGTTTTGTTGGTGCGGCGAATGAGCAAGGCCGGCGAGGCGAAAACCCTAGCGTCTCAAGTCTAGCGATTACCGTTGCGGGTTTCGATGAATGCTGGACCCAAGCCGCAAAAGGCTAAACGACCTTAGTACGATTTCGGCATGCCCAAGACATGCTGACCCAAATAGGCAAGCACTAGGTTGTTGCTCACCGGCGCGATGGTAAGCAGTCGCGTCTCGCGAAATTTTCTTTCGACGTCGTATTCCGCAGCAAAGCCGTAGCCGCCGTGAGTGGTTAAGCAGGCATTGGCGGCTTCCCACGCCGCCTCGGAAGCGAGGTATTTGGCCAGATTCGCCTCGGCGCCGCATTTCTCTTTGCGGTCAAACTTGGTCGCGGCTTGGAAGCGGACTAAATCCGCGGCTTCGATATTCGCGTAGGCTTTGGCGATGGGAAACTGAATGCCTTGATTGGCACCAATGGGCTTGCCGAAAACATTGCGCTCACTGGCGTATTTCGCCGCGCGCTCGACGAACCAACGGCCGTCGCCGATCGCCTCGGCGGCGACCAGGATTCGCTCCGCGTTCCAGCCGTCGATGATATAACGAAATCCCAAGCCTTCCTCGCCGATCAGGTTTTCAACGGGTACTTCAACGTTGTCGAAAAATAACGCATTGGTGTGGTGGTTGATCATCAAGTCGAGCGGTTTCACTTCAAGTTTTCCTTGATTAGCTTTCAAGTCGACGATGAAGACCGACAGGCCGCGAGTTTTATCCGTCAATTCGTCATAGGGCGTGGTTCTGGCGAGCAGCAACATCAGGTCGGATTGGAGCACACGCGAGATGAAGATTTTTTGACCGTTGATAAGATAGCGATCGCCTTTTTTCACGGCGCTGGTCTGAATTCTCGTCGACTCCGAACCGGCATTGGGTTCGGTGACGCCGAAGGCTTGCAAGCGCAGCTCGCCGGTGGCGATTTTGGGCAGGTAGCGTTTTTTCTGCTCGGCGTTGCCGTGGCGCAAGAGTGTCCCCATGGTGTACATCTGGGCGTGGCAGGCGGTGGCGACGCCGCCGGAGTGATTGATCTCTTCTAAAATGATGCTTGCCTCGGTGATGCCGAGTCCAGTGCCGCCGAATTCTTCCGGAATGAGCGCTGCGAGCCAGCCGAGATCACCAAGTTTTTTTACGAAGGCATCGGGGTAGGCTTTTTCGCTGTCGACCTTGCGCCAATAGGCATCGGGGAACTCTTTGCAGACTTTTTTGATCTCATCACGGATCTGCTGCTGTTCGATTGTCAGGTTGAAATCCATCGATGCCTCCTATAGGTCGTAGACTATAACCTAATGCTTTTAGCGCCTAAAGAGGAGGAGCGTCATGGCGGTTAAGCCGGGATGGGAAGGTCGTTTTTTCGAAGATTTCGAGATCGGGGATATTTATCGTTGCCGTCTCGGTCGCACAGTCACCGAGGCGGATAATATCTGGTTTACTTTGCTGACCAACAACACCAATCAAATTCATTTCAACAACGAGTACGGCAAGCGCACAGAATTCGGCAAATGCCTGATCAACAGCGCCTTGACCTTGGCCATTGTCGCAGGCATGGGCGTGGCTGACGTGAGCGAGAACGGCTTTGCTCTGGGTTGGGACGGCATTACATTGCCTAATCCG
>DASSGE010000044.1:0-2569 GCA_035693605.1 Binatia bacterium | reverse complement strand
GCATCTCTGGGACACTTGCTACGCGCGCGACGATGCCAAACCGCAGGATGTTATCCCTTTCTACAACGTTCCCGTGCCCGGCGTGGACGCCACCGGCGAGCCTGACTGGTCGCTGCTCGATAACAACAGCGGCGAAGACATGATCGCCTGGATCACCCAGGGCGGGATTGCCGACCGCACTCAGGAAGCGTTGGGTCTGTCGGACAAAGGGATAATATTGTATCGCAAGCAGTTGAAAGAACAGATGGAGAAAGTTCGGACGGGCCAAGACCCGATGAACGTGTTTCGCGATCCGGCGTTCAATCAATCGATTAAATTGCGACTGGAAGAAGCCAAATTGAACAAGTTCAGTTTCCGTGGCAGCAGCCAGACGCGCCAGGGCGGCGCGACCAAATATAGTCCGATACTTAAATCAGAAGAATGACCGTTCCAATTGTTCCAAACGTTCCAGCCCCCACCTCTTTCCTCCCCCGCGACGCGGGGGAGGATGAAGGAGAGGGATGAAACAACTGGAACCTTTGGAACGATTGAAACCCAATTTTTGGAATCGATCATGAAACTTCGAATCGGTTTAGTCGGCCTCGGCACGGGCGGCAGATCGTTGCCGCAGGCGGTTGCCAAAACCACCGGCTTTACCTTTGTCGCCGGCGCCGATCTGCGCCAGGAGGCACGGGCGCAGTATAACCGGGAGTTCGGCATTCAAACCTTCGAAAGCGTTGAGGCGATGTGCGGGCTTAGGGATCTCGATGCCGTCTATGTCGCCACGCCCAATCCGTTCCATGCCGAGCATGCGATCGCTGCACTGCAGGCAGGCAAGCATGTCATGGTCGAGAAGCCGATGGCGCTGACTTTAGAAGACTGCGACCGCATGATCGCCGCGGCGGAGCGCAGTCGCGTCAAACTCATGGTCGCGCATACGCGCAGTTGGAACGCGCCGATCCGCAAAATGCGCGAGATCATCGTCAGCGGCCGGCTCGGCCGCGTCACCCAAGTGCACACCTTGCGTTATTCCCCCTGGCTCTTGCGGCCGCGCGAAGCGGTGGAAATCGATACCGCCCTCGGTGGCGGGGTGTGCTACCGTCAGGCACCCCATCAAGTCGACATCGCGCGGCTGTTGGGCGGTGGTCTGGTAGAGAGCGTGCGCGCCCACGCCGGACGCTGGTCGGCAGAAAATAACACCGAGGGCAACTATTCGGCGCTATTGCAGTTCGAAGGCGGTGTGACCGCGACATTGGTTTACGACGGTTACGGCTATTTCGACGATCGCGAATTTATCGAGGGCGACGTCTTCGGCGGCGAGCGGCGATCGGGTCCGGGGCAGCGCTTGCGCGAAGCGCGTGCCGCCGGCAAACTCGACAAGAACACCAGCCGCTCGGGTATCGCCTTCGACATCGAACGAGGCGATGGTGACGCCAACAAGCGCCCGCGCCAACCCTTTTTCGGCATTACCCTGGTTAGTTGTGAACGCGGCGCTTTGCGGCAATCTTCGGACGGAGTGTTTCTCTACGACGCGCAGGGGCGCTCGGAGGTTCCCTGCCAGCGCTGGGATGGGCCGCTCAAAGTGGAACTCGACGAGTTCCACCGCGCCGTTACCCAAGACCAGCCGATGCCGCACGACGGCAAGTGGGGCAAAGCGACGTTGGAGGTTTGCTTGGCAATTTTGAAGTCGAGCCGCGATCAGCGCGAACAACGGCTTTTTCACCAGGTCGAGAGCCCCTACTGATGCTACGCACAAGGAAATTTGCCGTGGCGCTCAATCGTTTAGTTTGGCCGGCGAGCAAATCGGAAATCCTCTTGAACTCCAACGTTTCACGCGATATTAACTCGCAGACTATTTAGCAACTTATTTCAATGGCCAAAACCGAAACCTTTAACGCGCCAGCCGTGGCGCGATCGTGGCTGCCGCCCATGGATGGCGGCACGGCGATCATGGCCGTCTTGATCGGCTTCATGGGGTTCTATGTTCTCTATCCCTTGACGCTGATCGTCATCAACAGCTTCAATACGGCGACGATTGCCGAACCGGAAGTTTATGGCTTGGATGCCTGGCGCAAAGCATTCGCCGAGCCGGGTATTTGGCGCTCGCTGTGGAACAGCATCAAAATCGGCATCGTCCTGCAAATCATTGCGCTGCCGTCGGGCATTTTTATTTCTTGGTTGTTGGCGCGCACGAATATTTACTGCGCCGGATTGTTTGAATTCGGCTTTTGGATTTCCTTCATCCTGCCCAATCTAGCGACCACATTCGGATGGATGCTGCTGCTCGACCCGAGCACCGGACTGATCAACAACTGGCTGCGCCAGCTGCCCTTCGGGCTGAATTTCGACATCTATTCGTTCTGGGGCATCATCTGGGCCCATGTCATGGCCAACGGCATTTCCACCAAAGTCATGTTGATGACGCCGGCCTTCCGGCGCATGGATGCATCCTTGGAAGAGGCCAGCCGGATGTCCGGCGCCAGCCCGCTCACGACTTTGTTGCGCATCACCATCCCGGCGATGACGCCGGTGATCATCGTGGTGTTCTTGCTCAGCGTGATTCGTATTTTCAGCAGCTTCGAGACGGAAT
>DASSGE010000043.1:0-7875 GCA_035693605.1 Binatia bacterium | reverse complement strand
GAGGAACTAGATCGAAAACCCTACCCGACCGTGGAAGGCACCCGGACCGTCATCAAGTACGTCGCCGAACAAAATCCCAAAGTCGCAGCGATCAAAGCCGAACGCATCATCGACCCCACATGGCTCAAGAAACTCGACGACGAAGGTTTCTTCGAGAAAATGTACAAAAGCAAATAACAATAATTCTTTGAGAAAATTCTGGGCATCCTGCCGAAGAGCAGGATGCCCTTTTTTTTAGCTGCCACGTGTGGTTGCCGATAATTTCACCGGGCAACGGACTGCGTCGGCACTTCTCGTTGGAGACCTCCCACTTGGTCGACCATACGGACAGGACTCGGCTGAATCGATGGCAAATTTGTTACTAACGGTGCCTGCGTGCCAGCAGCCCGATGGCATCACAACTATCTCCATCGAATTGTTCGACCGTGCCGGGAAGTCACCGGATCGCCTTTCCATGGACCGACGATTTCGTCGGTGATCCGTCCGCCGTAGAAATATCCCGATTGCGGGCGCACGCGCTCGCCGTCGACGAAGCAGTCGACGCGGCCGCGATAGAAAGAAGAGTAATTCGATTAGGGGCCTACGCCATCGAATAACTCCATCCGATGGCTTCCCGCGCCGATTACGGCGTTTTGCATGTCCATTACCGCGCCGCGCCTTTCCATTCACAAACCGACCTGCCGAGAAATTCCTTGAGCAGTTCTACGCGGGCATCGCTTGGTGGAATGTAGAAGTCGGCGGTCGCGCGGTTTGGAGGACGCGATAAGTTTCGCGGGGGTCGGCGATAAGCGCATCCCCACGGCGCACGACGATGGGCCGATGGTCGGCGACGATTTTTGGCGGCCGCGGATAATTCCACACCGACTCCTGTTCGACTCCAGGCGTTATGGCAAAAGGCGGCCGCTTCTGGCCGATGTATGTCCACATGGATTGGTCGACTACGCAAGCGCGCTCACATGTTGACGATGGGCCTGGCCTGATTGTTTTCAACCCGCGGGCAAATTCACTGGCTGTCTCAAGCCGCAGGTCGCTCGCCATTCTCCCGGTTCGCTGGCGATATAGGTGAATAGCTTCTGGTACTCTGCAACCTGCGTGTTGCCGTCCCAGGGAACGCTCAGGTGCGTGATCGTCGCGTCGCGATCGATGATCCAGAGCGAGCGGTAGTAGAAGCCGCCGTGATGATGTTCTTGGGCGCGAAGCAGGTCGTAGCGCCGCGCTATGTCGAGGTTGCGATCAGAAACGAACAGGTAGGGAAGCTCCTCGCCGAAGAGTGTCAATGCATATTGCCGATGCGCTTCAAACGAATCGGGCGAGATCATCACGAGATCCGCGCCCGCATTAAGAATTTTAGCATAATCGTGCTTCAACGAAGCCGCCATGCTAGCGGCTCAGTTTGGATGATAGCGGTAACTATCCTGAGTCGTGAGAACCAGGTTCTCATGTCGTGCGGCCAACTGATACAGGGACAGCCTGCCACCGGGTGTAGCGATGAGAAATTCAGGGGCTTTGGACCCCACTCGAGGGCTTTTAAATTCAGCGATCAGCGTCATGGCTCCCCGTCCTGAGCAGTTTGTCGCAGAAAAAAATGACTTTCCCACACTCCTTGGGTTTCTTCTGCATGAGTCAATACACCGCCAGCAGAAAGTTACCGGCGTTTACTTTTGCGGCAGCGGGTCGGCGCCGGTGAGCTTTTTGAACAGTTCGACCGCTTCCTTGTCGCGCGGCATGTCTTTGATGGTTTGCTCCAGCTCCTCCGGCATTTGCGGTTCAGCCTTGAGGCCGGTGAGCTTTGTATACTCCTTGGCGAATTCAGGGTCTCTATAAGTCTTGCGCATCGCATCCTGGAGAATGCGCACGCGGTCTTTTGGCGTCCCCGGAGGCAGAATAAACGGATTACCGCTGCCGACGAAGGTTCGGTACAGCGCGACAATTTTTCGGTCCATGGCGGAACTCGCAAAGGTCTCGATGTCGGGGAGTTTGGCAAACAGCGGATGGGAGTGTTTGCGCCCTTTCGGTATCTCGATGATGCTGTGAAAATCCATTTGCGCTTTGTCGAGCCATTGAGGTTTCTCGTGCAGGAGAGCGTCCGCAACAGTCGATCGGGTGTCGATCTCGCCCTGCTCGATGGCGACATCGAGCTCGGGCGAGGTGTAGCCGGTGACGAATCTCGGTTGTTTCAGGCCGATTAAATACGCGAACATCCGGCCGGAGATATAGATCAGATGTCCAACGGACTGGGAACCGATTCTCAAACCTGACGCCGCGCGCAGCTTCTCCAGACTATCGAGTCCCGACTCCCGGCGCGTGAAAAAAACATGGTAGCCGCCGCTATAGCTGGTGCCCAGATAGCTCACTTTATCGATGTCGTAGAGAATTCCACTCTCGCCGAGAATAGGATGCATCACGAATGGCGTCGACATGCGGCCAATGGTCAGGCCGTCTGGACGGACCGATTGGTAAATGTGATTGGCCGCCTTGCGCCCGCCGCCGCCGTCCATGTGCTGCATCACGATCGTCGGATTGCCCGGAATATACTTTTGGAGAAACGGAACAATCGCTTTGGTGCGCATGCTGCCGACTCCGCCGGGTGCGCTACTCTCGAGAATGGTGACGGTTTTCCCTTGGAAGAAAGAAGTTTGCGGCAAAGCGACGCCGCCTAGAAAAATAGCGAGCAGTGGCGCGCCAAGAGAGATTCGCAGAAACACTTGCCACTTGGATTTATCGCGTTTCATATGCGCCTCCGTAGTAGGCAACTTAACGTCCTCGGCCACCTCTTGCTTTGATCCGCTCGATAAACGGTGAGGGACGTCAACACTTTTTTCTCTTATTACTCCTGGGTCATCTTTCGCAAAGCGTCGCGCACCGGTCCGGTAGCGGCACGAAACACTGCAGTGTTAACTTTTGCCGCGTCGTCACCGACAAAACTCACCAACTGGAAACGCAGCACGCGTTCCGCTTCCGCTTTGAATTCGGCATCGTCAAAGGTATCGCGAAACCCTTTGCGCAGCGTCTCGACTGACGCCGCTGGCGTCTTGGGAGGGGCGACAACAAACCTGCCGAGACTACGTACCGCTCCGGAAATCTTGAAGGCGTCTGCCAGAGGCCCCGAGAAATCGGCTTTCTTCGCTGCGCGAAAAAATTCCTTGAACGTCGGCAGGTCGGCGCGCGGGTCGCGCACGATGTCGCCATCGGGTGCGGCCAAACCGTCTTGATAGATCGGCACCACGACCCCTTCCCGCGCCATCATTGCGCCGCCCATGGTATAGCCGGTAAGACCCTCGGAAGTGTAATTGATTTCGCCGCGTTGGACGGCCAGCCGAAGGTCGGCTTCGCCGGCGTAGCCAGTCACGTAACGGTACGGCACACCGAGAAGATCGAGCGCCATGCGCAGCGCCAGGTCTTTGTTGCTCTCGCGGGTGAATCCGCCGATGACGATCGGTTTGGCCGGCTTGAGAATGTCCCCGGGACCTTTCACGCCGGTATCGGCGCGAATGTAAACTACCGAGGTTTCGCCAACACCGGCGATCATCGGCATTTTGTTGAGATCGAAGCGCACACCCGCGCCGCCAAGTATCTGCGGTAAATAGCCGCCGGAGAAAACTCCGACGGTCAAACCATCGGGACTGGCGACCTCGTAGACGTAATTGGCGCCGACATTGCCCCCACCACCGGGCATGTTCTGAACCGCGACTGTAGGATTGCCGGCAAGATGCTTGCCCAAATACCTCGAAACCAGCCGGGCGACCACGTCGGTGGCTCCTCCGGCAGGATAATTGACCAGCAAGCGGACGGTCTTGCCTTTGTAGAATGGCTCCTGCGCGAGGGCCGGCCGATTCGCCAATACCAAGCCGAGACCGATCGCCGTAGCCAACAAAGCGGGCCAGCTGCGCCGAGCCATTTTGCAACCTCCTTATTGACCGGTCACTATCACGCTGCGTTAGCAGACTGCGCCAAACTCATGCAAACCGACTATCTCACATCCCGGCCAATGGCTTACAGAAACCCCGCGGAGGAGAATCCGCAAACAACTATGACACCGAAACGCTTTCCTCGCTCTCGACGCTTTTCTTGACCGTTGGCCGCTGCATCATGCGCTCGCGCCAGGCGGTGTACGATTTGAGCTCTGTCACCGGCATGCCGCTCCGGCTGGCCCAACCGTAGAAAACCAGCGCATAGCCGTCAACGGCGGTGAACTCCTCGCCCATGACCCAGTAGTTTGCCTGGATCATCGAGTCGATCTCCTGGAGATTCGCCCAAAACGATTTCTTGCCGTTTTCCTTGACCGCGGCGTGCGCCACTTCGCTATCGGCGAATCGTTCGGGGCGATGGTAACGCTGGTACGACGGATGGACGACGCTAGAGAACCAGCACATGGTGCCGATGCAGCGTGCCTCTTCCGCCGGGTCAGCCGGCAGTAGCTTTTTTTCCGGAAATCGCCGCGCCAGGTATGTGAGTATTCCGGTGTTCTCGACCAGGATCTTGCCGTCAACGCTGAGCGCCGGCACCTTGCCGCGCGGATTGATCTTCAGATAGTCCGCGGTGCGCTGCTGCCCCTTGGCTAGCAGGATCGGCTTGAGCTCGTAGGGCGCGCCGGTTTCTTCTAGACCGATATGTGATGCCAATGAGCAAGCGCCAGGACTGAAAAAAAGCGTCATCATAAAATTGCCTCCGGTTTGTTGACTGGATTTGTGCTGCGGGGACGCAGGTCGCCTGTCCGACCATTCGCGCCGTCTCGCCGCGATTTTTTCGGACAGTAAGCGCTAACGAGCTATTCTGTCAACCGTAGACCGCTTGGCGCGAAATTCTTGATACCGCCCGCGCCCACCGAGGGGAATCAAGACCCCGCGGGAATTATTTGTCGCAGGGTATCGCTTTTGAGAATTTTTGGTAAGGTCGGCCGCGTCCGAAAACGCCAATGCGACCGCTTTTCTGTATTGAAGCCGGATCCGCGACTACCTTCCTCGAAATAAATCGGAACAAAAGAGTTGCCTGGAACAACGTTGAGTCGGCGATCAGTTGCATTCGTTCAACTTTCCGATAGAGTCGGCTGCCAATTTCAACAGGAGTTAATTTGACCGGTCTATTCATAGTTTCCGTAACTCATATTTAAACCAAATGAAAATTTTCAAACGCTGGTTTCTGCTTCTGCTGCTGCTTCCGAGCTGCGCCAGCTTAGCCTCGATCAAAGAGTTGCCTAATATTATCTTGGGCGAAGCGTCGTTTTATCCGACGCTATCCGCTCATACCGACGCCTCAATCATAGCCGGTAACCGGGTCGACCTCCTGTTCAATGGCGATCAGATATTCCCGGCGATGCTTGCAGCGATCCGCAGCGCGCGCAAGAGCATAACTTACCAACAATATTTTTTTGAAGACGGCGCCATCGCCTATGAACTTGCCGAGGCGTTCGCGGAGCGCTGCCGCGCCGGCGTGCAGGTAAAAATATTATTGGACTCGCACGGAGGCGGTAACATTCCCAAACAAATCCCGACGCTATGGAAAGACGCCGGTTGTCAACTGGAATGGTTCGAGCGCATCAAGGCGCTCCAATTCGTGACGCCGTGGGAGCTACTCAATTATAATCATCGCAGTCATCGGCGGATTCTCGTGATCGATGGAAAAATTGGCTTTACCGGCGGGCACGGTGTGAGTGACGCGTGGACAGGGAACGGCCTAACCGCCGGACGGTGGCGTCAAACCGATGTCAGGATCGAAGGGCCCATCGTGCAACAACTGCAAGCCGCCTTCGTCGAAAGTTGGCGGCGAACGACAGGCAACGTTTTGGGCGACGATACGTACTTTCCAAGCCTCGATACGCACGGAAAAGTTTTTGCCCAGGTGGTCAAAAGCTCGCCTCTAGGCGGCACCTTCGGATCGTATCTGCTGTTTTTGTTGTCGATCCGATCGGCGCAAAAAAGCATTCACATCGCCAATCCCTATTTTTTCCCCGATCCGCGCATCGAAGAAGCCCTGATCGGCGCAGCGAAAAGAGGCGTGAAAGTCGTCGTGCTCACGCCGGCAAAAAGCGACATCGTAGCAACCTCCGCAGCCAGCCGTAGCGGCTTTGGCGAATTCCTGCTCGGTGGCGTCGAAATCTACGAATATCAACCCGCGCTTATGCACACGAAGGCGATGGTCGTGGACGGTGTATGGGCCACCGTCGGAAGCGCGAATCTCGATTACCGTTCTCTGGCGATAAACGAGGAAATCAATCTGGTCGTGTACGACGCCGGGTTTGCCGCGCAACTCGAAAAATCGTTCCAGCAAGATTTGCAGCATTCAAAAAAATTGACCTACGAATCATGGAACTCGCGCCCTCTTACGGACAAACTTCTGGAGCTGTTCACTCTGCCAATAAAAGAACAGTTATAACCGCGGCGCATTTGTTCAGATCTTCCAGCGCTAAGCATCATAAACACCATCCTACGGAATTGCTTCGATAGCGCCCTCGGAGCTTCGTGTCTAGATCTTCATCCAATACTTGAAAGCCTAACGCAAAAGAGCACAATGAGTGTGCGCTGAGTCTGGCAAGTATTCAGGCGGAGGCAAGACTCTATGACTCCCATGATGAATATGTACGAAACGGTTCGCTCAAATCTTCATTTCAATAAGTTTGCGGTCGGTGAGCTGCTGTTCGTCGAGTACAAGTGCCCCATCGAGCAAGAGGCCGCCGGCGTGTGGACTCCGATGGATTATTTCGTTCATGTGCTCAGCGGTAAAAAAACCTGGCGCACGACCGAGCGCACCTGGACGTTGGAAAAGGGCCAGACGTTGTTTTTCAAGAAGGGCGCTGCAATCCTGCATCAGGACTTCAAGGAAGATTTCTGCGTTTTGGTTTTTTTCGTTTCGGACTGTTTTATCCGTGATGTCGTCAGAGAAGTTTCCGATCAGCTGAGCGGCCACCGCGATGTCGACGCGCTGCACGCCGGCGCGATTATAGTCAACGCCGACGTCACTCTGGCGGCTTACTATCAGTCGATGCTGGCCTATTTCACCGGCACGGCCAAACCGGCGGATAGTTTGCTGACGCTCAAACTCAAGGAACTGATCGTCAGCATATTGCTGGGCGGTAACAATCCCGAGCTCGCAGCCTATTTTCAATCGCTGCTGAAAAGCGATGCGCCGCCGTTGTCGCAAATCATGGAGGCCAACTTTTGTTACAACCTCTCCCTCGAAGACTTCGCAAAACTCTCCCATCGCAGTCTGTCGAGTTTTAAACGCGACTTCCAGAAGTACTACAGCCAACCTCCCGGCAAGTGGCTACTGCATAAGCGGCTCGACTACTCGGCGGTGCTGTTGAAAAATCCGTCGCTCAATGTATCGCAAGTCGCCCTGGATTGCGGCTTCGAAGACGTGTCCCATTTCAGCCGGGCGTTCAAGGACAAATTCGGCGTGTCACCGGCGAACTACCGTAGAGAAAGCCCCGATCGGGCCTCTGTTTAGTACAAAGAGCCGCTCAGTCAAATATCTGGCCTTGTCAACAAAGCTCCGTTCTGGCGCGATTCGCAGTCGCGCTGTATTTTCGAGCTCAGAATAAACGTTGAGGAGGTCGATTATGAATCAGTTAAACCCAATGCAGTGGACCGAGGTCGCGAATAGTCTCGGCAAGGAATTCGCCGGCCGCGCCGAGCTCAGTGACGAGAGCGACAGCTTTGTCAGCGAGAACTACGCCGCGCTCAAAGCAGCGCGCGTGTTTGGCGCTGCGATCCCGACGGAACTGGGCGGTGGCGGCGCTTCGCATCGCCAGGTCGCCGACATGCTGCGCATCCTCGCCCAATACTGCGGCTCGACGGCGCTGGCGCTGGCGATGCATCAGCATCTCATCGCCGCTACGGTTTGGAAGTGGCGGCGCGGTCAGGGCGGAGAACCGATGCT
>DASSGE010000042.1:0-2200 GCA_035693605.1 Binatia bacterium | reverse complement strand
GTAATTCTTTCCTGGACGGAATTTATTACGTCGCATTCCTCGGTTAACCGGGTGCAAAGGCCGTTTAGGGCCCCGTCACGAGCATTCCTCGCGCAGATTCCAGAACGACGGGCACCGTTAGGACTTCATCATTTGCGTAGTTTAAATTCCCAGGGCAAACGTACACGCCGAGACACTTCGTTTGTCAGCCATGTTTCATTAATCGGACAAATCTCGGGTACGCTGTCTCACTTCAGGAAGTAATCTGCGCTGTAGTGATCGGGTGTCCGTCAGCTTGTTGAAAGGTTACGCACAGCAGCTTCCGCACAACGCTCGCCGTCCATGGCTGCGGAAACGATGCCGCCGGCATAACCGGCGCCTTCGCCACAGGGAAATAAATTTACAATCTGCGGGTGCTGCAAAGTGATCTTGTTCCGCGGGATGCGCACCGGCGAAGAGGTGCGGCTTTCCACGCCGATGATTTGGGCGTCGTTGGTCAGATACCCGGGCATTTTTTGTTCGAAGCTTTTAAGGCCTTGACGAAGCGCATCGATGATAAACTCGGGGAGAACCGCACGCATATCGGCTGCGGTTAAGCCAGGATGATACGAGGTCTCGAGCAAGCTTGACGACTCTCTCCCGGCGACGAAATCGTTCAGGCGCTGCGCCGGCGCCGCTTGGGTCTTGCCGGCGATAGACCAAGCTCTCTGTTCGATTGCCGCCTGAAACTGCATGGCGGCGAGAGCGCCGAAGCGGTGTTGAAGCTGGTAATCATTTTCATCGACGGCCACGACAATGCCGGAATTGGCGAAGCGGGCATTTCGTTGCGAGGGGCTCATGCCGTTGACGACCACCTCGCCCGGTGCAGTCGCCGCCGGGACAATAAAACCGCCCGGGCACATGCAAAATGTAAATACTCCCTTGTTCCTGCCATCGATTTTCGCCTGATGCACCAGCGCATACGCAGCGGCTGGTAAATACGCGCTTCGCTCTCCCTGGCAATGGTATTGGATAGAATCGATCAGCCGCTGTCGATGCTCGACGCGCACGCCCAAGGCAAATGGCTTGGCTTCGATCAGAACCTTTTTGTCGTTCAAAAGCCGAAATATATCGCGGGCGGAGTGACCGGTGGCTAAAATAAACGCCCTACCATCGAAGACTTCGCCATTCTCGGCGCGCACGCCTTTCAGCTGGTTTCCAGCGAGCACGAAATCGATCACACGGGTTTGGAAATAAACTTCTCCGCCGGCTAGTTTAATGCTCTCGCGCAGTGCGGCGACGAGTTTGGGCAGTTTGTTGGTGCCGATATGCGGATGGGCATCGAAGAGTATATCGTCCTTGGCGCCGTGTGCTACCAGTATCTCCATAATGCGCTGGACATCGCCGCGCTTCTTCGAACGCGTATATAGCTTACCGTCGGAATACGTGCCCGCCCCGCCTTCGCCGAAACAATAATTCGAGTCTGGATCGACGATATGGTTTTTGTTGATCGCGGCGAGATCATAGCGGCGCGCTTGGACGTCTTTGCCACGCTCCAAGACGATCGGTTTGCAGCCCAGTTCGATCAAGCGGAGTGCGGCAAACAAACCGGCCGGGCCTGTACCAATAATGACGACCGGCTCTCTACCCCGTACTGAGGGGTAACCCCTGGTGCGCCGCGGCGCAACGCTGGCGCGTTCGACGATGTCGTATTGCAGACGGACGACTATCTTCCGGCCACGCGCATCCACCGAACGCTTCAGCGGCACGATAACCAGATTGCCATCCCGCGGCAGGGCGAGCTTCCTGTATAAGACCGGCATGAACAAAGCCTCGTCAAAGGCTTCTTGCGGGGTCAGGACCAATTCTTTGATATTCATATTCGGAAGGTTTTTATCCTTCAATTTTTGTCAATTCGACTCTGCCCAAGCGACTATAACACAGGGCCAAAAAAATACCGGCAAGGTGACGCATCCGAAGGCCCATAGCGCGGAGTGTCGGGTGGAAATCTGAACAGTCGGGGCGGATTCGGACGATCCGCTACGATTTCATCTAAACAGCACCTTTCCGGACTTGCACAATGACTCTGTGCGGCGATAGATTCCCGCCATGGCTAACCACAACGTATACGAAGTAGCCGAGCGGGACGTCGAGTATCAACGGCTCGCAGGCAAGCCTTGGCTCGCTCGCGTTTATCAACCCAAGGGAACCGGGCCGTTTCCGACGCTCATCGACGTGCATG
>DASSGE010000041.1:0-2004 GCA_035693605.1 Binatia bacterium | reverse complement strand
CTGCGACACCAGTGACGCTAGGACGGAGAGCAAGAGTATGCCGCCAATTACGCCTAGGGATGCGCCGATGGGGATTTTGTAAATATCGACCATTATCATTTTCACCCCGACGAAAACCAGGACGAACGAAAGTCCCACTTTCAGGTAGACAAATAGTTCCATGACACCGGCCAGCATGAAGTAAAGCGCGCGCAGGCCCAGGATGGCAAATACATTGGACGTGTACACGATGAACGGGTCGGTCGTGATGGCGAAGATCGCCGGTATCGAATCGACCGCGAAGATAACGTCGGTGGTTTCCACGACGATCAACACGACCATCATGAGCGTCGCGTGTTTCTTCCCGCCTTTTGTAATGAAAAAATTCTGGCCGTGATATTCATGGGTCACCGGTATCATGCGCTGGAACAGCCGCACCACCGGGTTTTTCTCCGGATCGATCTTCTCATCGCCCTGCAAGAACATTTTAATGCCGGTGACGACGAGGAAGCCGCCAAATACGTAGATCATCCAATGGAAGTTCGACAACAGAGCCGAGCCGGTGGCGATAAAGATCGCGCGTAGAATCAGCGCGCCGACAATCCCCCAAAACAAGATGCGGTGCTGGTACTCCGCCGGGGTGTTAAAGTACTGAAAGACCATCAAGAAGACGAATAGATTGTCAACACTGAGTGACTTTTCGATGACGTAGCCGGTCAAGAACTCCAGCGCCTTCTCTTGTCCCCAGAGGTAGTAAACGCCGATATTAAAAACCAACGCCAGGCCGATCCAAATACAACTCCAAAGGCCGGCTTCTTTGAGCGAAACCGCATGGGCCTTGCGATGAAAGACGCCCAGGTCGATGGCCAGCATACCCAGCACAAATACATTGAAAGCTATCCAGAGAATTAGACGATCCGAATCCATTAGATCTCCGTTCCACAAAATGAGCTAGCTAGGCGCGGAAGTGCGCCTAGAGGAAACTAGAATGAGCGGCAAGACTAGATTCGGAGCACGCCGTAGAGCTGACGCAGATGAGTCGGAGAGCCGATCGAAGGCCCGGGCGGTAGCATTTGCGAAGAAACGGTCTGGGCCGATGCCCCGATGATAACAAATCGTACGGGAAAGTCGGTTGCGCGATAATTGCCGCTTCGTTTTGACGCCGAGCGCGATCCGCCGGAACGTGCCGCTGCTTCTTCCCGTTCGAGTGGAGTCTCCGGATCTGTTGATCGCTCGCTTAACTCGTAAAAAACCACCATACTCACCGGCGAGACGCCGAAGATGAGATTAAGGACAACAAGGCACTTGATGAAAATACGGCCCACGGCTAGTACGTGGTAAACATTTCGAAGGACCAAGTCAATATGTTCGGTCCATGTCCGCGTGAATCGGGTTTAATACGATAACTGTGACTTGGACGATTGGCGGTTTCCCAATTTCGGGTGCCAGCGCTACCTATCGTTTTATCATTTTTGGCGATAAATTCGGTTCGTTCAGTCTCGCATTCGCGAATACGCGATCTCGCGGCTGGTGATGAACTCCAGCAGCGCCGCTTTGCCTTCCTGCGTAGTTTTGTAGGCGCGCTGCAGTGCGGGGACGATTTGGCCTGGATCCTCGACGCGTTCGGACCAGCCGCCCAGTGATTTTGCCAGGTCGGCGTAGTTGCCGAGAATGTTCATAGTGCCGTAACGTTCGTGGGAAGCTTGCATGCTGTGGGTTTCGGCGGCCATGAAGTTGTTGTTCAGGACAATGGTCAAAGTCGGGATGTTGTTGCGCACGGCCGTTTCGAAATCCAATCCGGTCATGCCGAAGGCCGCGTCGCCCATGAAGTTGACGCAAAACTTTTCCGGCGCGGCGAGCTTGGCGCCCATGATCAAGCCCAAGCCGCTGCCTAGGGCGTGGGACTTGCCCCAGCCCAAGTAGCTGCGCGGCGCCGGCGCCTGGTAAAACGGCACGAGCTGATTGCGCGGGCTGCCGGCATCGTGCGTTACGATCACCTCCTTGCGGTCGAAGAGATTCATAAAC
>DASSGE010000040.1:0-2649 GCA_035693605.1 Binatia bacterium | reverse complement strand
AGGTTGTTTTCGATCAGCGCCTTGATCGCTTCGGTGCACATCAAGAAAGTATACACCGCCAGTCGGTTGCGCAGTTCGCTGTCGCCGGGAATTTGACCGATGATAAACTCCGGCCGCCGCTCGGCAATCGGCGGCCAGGGTTTGGCGCTGTAGTGACCCGGCAGGGAGATCGCCAGTACGGGAATGCCCAACGACGCGATATGTTGTGCGACGCCGACGCGGGCTGTGTGCGGATCGGTTTTGCTCAAGTCGGGATAGGTTTCCGGTCCGTCAGGGGTAAAAATGAATTCATACTCGTTGGCCGCGCCGCCGTGGATCATGACGACGGCGGTATCCGGTATGGAAATCTTGGCTGGACTAAACAAGCGGCCATGAATATCCCAGTGAAACAATTCGCTCGGTTTTTCCGGATTGGGATAGCGGCGAATGGTTTCTTGGACTTCGCGTACCGCAACCGGCGTACGCGGAAACGGATCCGGCAAAACTTTGTAGTCGTCAAAGGGCATGTAGTAGATGCACTCGTCCTGCAGACCGGCGCCGGTTTTTAGCGCCGCTACCAATTTGTTCATTGCACTCACCGCGTCCGTTGGATTTTCGCTCATGAGCTTTGCTCCTGCCGTTTTAGAATAGCTGTCATACGGTTATGTTTGCATGGCGGCGAGATGTCAACATCGGACGAACACGGGACACGCGACTACTCGCCGTAGGCTTGATGCAGCGAGCGATTACCGTTAAAAAGCAAAGACATCAGTCAGGAGGCAGCCCGATGGCAGAAGTAGTGAACCGTCCTTCCTATCAAGCGGTCGACAGCAAGGTCGAAATCATGGATACGCCGTACGATCGCTGGATCGCGTCCCAGGGTATCGATATCGTGCGCGGCTTTTTCGTCGCAGATCTGTACACCACACCACTGAAATGGTGGGATCGCATCGGCGGCAACGGTGTGTGCATCATGCTCGACGGCGCCGGATACATGGACGACGCTTACGTCATCGGCATCCCTGCGGGTAAAAGCCTCAATCCGCAGCGCCATATCTACGAAGCGCTGGTCTACGTTCTCTCCGGGCGCGGCGCGACGACTGTCTGGCAGGAGAATGGCCCCAAGCAGACGTTCGAGTGGCAGACCGGCAGCTTGTTCGCCGTGCCGCTCAACGCCTGGTATCAGCATTTTAACGGCCAGGGGGACCAGGAAACGCGGCTGTTGTCGGTGACCACGGCGCCATTGATTTTCAATCTGTTCCGTAGCGCCGATTTCGTCACCAACTGTCCTTATTCGTTTACCGAGCGGTTTAAGGGCGAAGAGGGATTTTTTACCGGCGGCGGCAAGCTTTACAACGACCGGGTGGTCGAAACCAACTTTGTCGCCGACGTTGTCAATATCGAACCGGTCGAGTGGGCCGAGCGCGGCAAAGGCAACGCGACCATCTTTTTTGAAATGTCCGAGAGCATGATGGGCTCTCACGTGTCGCGCTTTCCGGTCGGTCTTTACAAGAAAGCTCATCGCCATGGCCCTGGCGCCCATGTCTTCATCCTTACCGGCAAGGGTTATTCGTTGCTTTGGCCCGAGGGCAAGGAGATTACGCGGGTCGACTGGAAACCCGGTTCGATCGTCGTGCCGCCGGAAGGATGGTTTCACCAGCATTTCAACTCGGGCGCCGAACCGTCTCGCTATCTGGCGCTGAAAATCCTCAGCCGTAAATACAAATTACAGCCGGGCAAGATTCAGTCCGACGTGCCGCTCGCCTACGGCGGCTGGCAGATCGAATATGAGGATGAAGATCCGATCATCCGCAAGACTTTCGAAGAGGAGTGCGCCAAGTCTGGAGCCGAAGTGCGAATGCCAAAGTTCGCCAAAGCTGCCAATTGACAAGCGCAAGGGGCTTTTCTAATACTATCTTTAAGTCGTTGATGGTTTAAGGAGAAAGACATGCTGAAACCGATCGGAATGACCGAAGGGCACTATGAATGCCGCTCCCTCGATGAGACACTGCCGATCTTTACCGATCTATTGGCTGCCGAAGTGGTCGAGCGCAGTGAAAAGCAGGCGGTGGTCAAACATCCCAACACGAAGTGGCGTTTGGTCATCCATGAAGGCGGACCGGATTCCAAGAACAAGCCGCACACCAATCACTACGGTTTTCGCGTCGCCAGTTCGAAAGAAATTCCGATCGCGCATCAGTATATTTCCGACCATAAGGCGCAGTACAAGATCAAGAGCGTAACGCCGCCGCACGAGGCGCACTTTGCTTACTCGATCTATTTCAAAGAACCGGGCGGCAATGATTTGGAATTGGAGTATTACAATCCGGCGGCGATCAAACAGGGCCGCCGCATCGCCGCGCCGCACTGGACTACGCCGCTGCCGGAAGAGAAATTTCCCGGCAAAGGCTACGTGCCCCAGGCGATGACCCATGGCACGCTCAATTGCGACGATAAAGAAACCAGCGATCAATTCCTCGCCAACGTGCTCGGCCTTGACATCATCGGCGGCGGCCGCACTTCGACCTACATCAGTGTGCCTAACATGGGCCCCTGGTACGTGGTCGTCTTGCCGACCACCCACCGCGACTATCTCTCCGAGGCCAATCGTTTCACCCTGCAGGTGGCGAGCCCCGAAGAAGTCGAAGACGCGCACAAAGAATTCTCGAA
>DASSGE010000039.1:0-9279 GCA_035693605.1 Binatia bacterium | reverse complement strand
GCGCAGGCGGAAACTATCGCTATCAATTACAAATATTCATACGATGGCGTCATTCATTATTTCCCGACTAAGTTTGCGGTTTGGTGGGATCGTTTTAAATTGATCGCTGCTTGCCAGACCGGCAAAGCTTTACTCTACGATTTGCGAAGCGACCCGGATGAACTCGTCGATATTGCCGATCGCGAATCAGGAATAGTCGACGATCTCAAGCGGAGGCTAATAAACCGGCTTTCCCGCCAATCGCTAGTACCTCGATTAACTTGTCCAAATCTGTAGCTTCATCACCAGATTGATTCTTTTATTATTTTCGAAGTTGTAATAAGAGTTCATCGATGTGCTGTCATTGATATTACCAGACAGACAAGGAGCCTTTCCATGAAAATCACTCGGCGTAAGTTTTTGACCAAACTCACCGTCGGTGTCGCCGGTCTATCCCTGGCACGGGATTTCGCCTGGGCGCAATCGAAGGGCAAAGTGGGCTACATGAAGATTGTCGACAATGCGGCGATGTTCCTGGCGATGGAGAAGGGTTTTTTTAAAGCCGAAGGCATCGAATTGGAGACCGTGCCGATGGCCGGTGGCGCGGTGATCGTCCAGGGAGTAACTTCTGGCGATCTGCAATTTGGCTGGACCAACGTGATCTCGCTCTATCAGGCTCATGTCGAAGGTTTCGACTTCAAGCTCATCGCCGGTGGCGCGACCAATGTGCGCGGCAGCAACGAAACTCATGCGATGATTGTCGGCAAGGATTCGCCAATCAAGAGCGCCAAGGACCTCGAAGGCAAGACTGTCGCGGTCAACACGCTCAATAACATTGTCCATTTGATGGCGCTCGCCTGGGTCGACAAGAACGGCGGCAACTCGAGCAAGGTCAAGTTTGTCGAGATTCCATTTCCGCAGATGGAGCCGTCGCTGGTGGCCGGCAAAGTCGATGTGATCAGCGTGCAGGAGCCGTTCGCCGCGGCGGCGGCGCGCCGGCCGGAAGCCCGGGTGTTATCCAATCCGTGGGGCGATGTGCTACCGCGCTTTCTGATCGCGAGCTGGTTCGCCTCCGATAAATGGATTCAGAAAAACCGCGGGGTTGCGCAGGGTTTCGTGCGCGCGATCAACCGCGGTGTTGATGCCATCCGCACCGACAAAGAGGGTGCCCGGGCGGCAATGATCAAATGGGCCGGCCTCAACCCGGATTTCGCCGGTAAGATAGGCTTGCCACAATTTGACAAAGCGATTTCGGATAAGGACGTCCAGGTAACCATGGATCTGACCTACAAATACAAAATGATTTCGAAGCCGCTCAAAGCGAAGGACGTACTCAGCGATCTGGCAACCAAGGCATAAGATCGGAATGGAGTGATGGAGTCATGGGTCTGAGAGCCCCAATACTCCATACTCCACCACTGCAGTGCCCCATTCCACCACCCCGTGCCCATCCTTGACGTTCAAGCCCTGTCGAAAAGCTATCGCCAAACCGGCGGCGAAACCACGTTGGCGATCGGCAATATTACTTGCCAGGTGGAAGCCGGCGAGTTCGTCTCCTTCGTCGGCCCTTCCGGCTGCGGTAAGACGACCTTATTGATGTCCATCGCCGGCTTACTGACGCCGAGTTCAGGCCGCGTGGTGATCAAGGGTAATGAAGTCAGCGGGCCGCCGCCAAATTTGGTGCTGCTGTTCCAAGAATATAACAAGTCGCTGTTCGCTTGGCGCTCGGTGCTTGGCAATGTGCGATTCGGTTTGGAAGCGCGACGCGATAAGTCCGCAGCGGCTGAAAATAAGGCGCGCAAGCTGATCGAGCTGGTCGGCTTGAACGGCTTCGAAAGTCACTATCCCTGGGAATTGTCGGGCGGTATGCAGCAGCGTGTGGCGATCGCCCGGGCGCTCGCCTACGAGCCGGAAGTTCTCTTGATGGACGAACCGTTCGGCTCGCTCGACGCTTTGACCCGGCTGGAGCTCGAGGACACACTGCTGCGCCTCTGGGCCGAACTCAAGACCACGATACTTTTCATTACCCATGACATTGAAGAAGCGATCTATCTCTCCGACCGCATCTGGGTGCTGAGCCGGCGCCCATCGCAGATCATCCAAGAACTTAAAATCGATTTCCCCCGGCCGCGCCATCAGGTTACGACCCGCGCCGCAGGTCGTTTTATGGAACTGCGCAACGATATTTACCGGCAAATCGGCAACGAGGGAACCGCGTGAACCGCGCGCACCGTTTCAATTGGCTGGGCTGGTCGAGCTTTGCTCTTCTGCTCGTGAGCTGGGAGCTGATTGCCCGGGCGACGCCAAAGCTTGTGCTGTACTTTCCACCCGTGAGCCGAATTATCGCCGCTCTGGGTGACACGCTAATCGCCGGACCGATCGTTCAACATAGTTCAGTAACCCTGGGCCGTTTTGCCCAAGGTTACCTAGTTTCCGCCGTGATGGCGGTAACTCTCGGCGTGATGCTGGGCTATTTCCGGTTCCTCCATAGTTTATTGGCGACCTCGATCGAGTTGCTCCGGCCTATGCCGTCGGTGGCGATCATTCCGGTGGCGATTCTCTTACTCGGTATCGGTGACGGCATGATCGTCAGCGTTACGGTTTATGCGAGCGTCTGGCCGATCCTCATCAACACCATCGACGGTGTGCGCAGTGTCGACGCCATCCTGATCGACACCGGCCGCACATTCGGCCTCAGCAGTTGGCGAATTCTCCGGCGTATTATTTTGCCGGCGGCGTCGCCGTATATCCTCACTGGACTGCGCATCGGTCTATCGATCGCTTTGATTCTCGTCACCACCGCCGAGATGATCACCGGCAGCAAAGGGTTGGGCTTTTTTATCCTCGACGAAGAACGGGCGATGAATAGCGTCAACATGTACGCCGGAATCGTCGTCGTCGCTTTGTTGGGCTACACACTCAACCGGTTGTTCCTGCTTTTGGAAGCCCGAGCGATGAAGTGGCGCCGCGGTATGTTGGCGCGGCAGGCGACCTGATGACTACAGCTTCCAACGCTCAATCGATCACGCCACCAGAGTCGAACCGCAGATCCGTCATGTCAGCGCCGGCCGGCATCGAGTTTTGGTTTTGTGCTTGTACCAACCACCCGCGGAGAGCCGTGCCTTCCTACTTTGGCCTCGAGGACATAATCGCAGAACGAGTTTTGCTCTGCGGCATAACTTCGCTGAGTTGAATTGCATATGAGAACCGGAAAGCTCAACGGTTGGTTGTTTTTGCTGACATCAATAACAGCCTGGGAGCTTGCCGCTCATGGCGATTGGATCAATGCGCTGATTGTTCCGCCGCCGAGCAAAATATTCAAAATATTCTCCGAGCTGGTCGTCTCTGGGCAGATTCCGATGCAGATACTCGTCAGCATGAAAAGAGCGCTGGCCGGCTACCTGCTCGCCGCCGGGCTATTCATACCGCTCGGTGTCTTGATGGGGGTATCGCCGACGATGCACCGTTTGTTTGAGGTCACCATCGAGATGCTTCGGCCGGTGCCGCCGCCGGTCGTGATCCCTGTGGCGCTGTTGTTTTTCGGTTTAGGCGACGAGATGAAAATCTTTGTAATTTTGTTTTCTTGCGCCTGGCCCATCTTGCTCAACACCATCGATGGGGTGCGCGGCGTCGATTGGGTGCTCTTGAACACGGCGAAAACCTTCGGTCTGTCACGGGTAAAAACGGTTTGCCAGGTAATATTGCCGGCCTGTTTGCCGCAAATCATGACCGGACTGCGAGTGAGCTTGCCGATCATGCTGATTCTCGTGGTGATCTCGGAAATGATCGGTAGCACCGATGGGATCGGTTATCTCGTTCTTGATTCACAACGGCGCTTCAGAGTCGCGCAGATGTACGCCGGCATGCTCGCCTTGGCGATCTTGGGCTACTCGCTCAATCAACTATTCAATCTTCTGCAGTGGTTTTTGCTGCCGTGGCAACGCGGACTATCGAGGCAAAATGACTAGGAGTAATGGAGTGATGGAGTGATGGAGTGATGGGTTATCGGAAAACCCGAACATTCCAATACGCCAATACTCCATCACTCCATTCTTTTCTCTATACGATATGCATGCCGCCGCCGGGAGGTGGGGTTGGCTGGTTTTTGCCGGGCAGCCAGGGCACATCTTTGCGCGGGCTGTTGCCGACAACTTTAAACTTGGCCCGGCCCATATTGGCGAACTCAATCTCGATAGTGTCGCCGGAGTTGACCGGCGCCAGCCCTTCATGAAATGTGCCGGTGAGAACGACGTCGCCGGGGCTGAGCGTGAGCAGCTTGGTCAGCCACGCGATCTGGTTGGGAATCTTATGGGCCATCGAGCCGGTGTTGTAGTTCTGCCGGGGTTCGCCGTTGGTCCAGGATTTTACGTTGACATTGTGCGGATCGGGGATTTCATCCTTAGTGATGATCCATGGACCGCAGCAGCCGTGGGAGCCTTGGCCTTTGCCGACAAACTGGGTGCGCCGCACCATCCCGCGAGTGGAGATATCGAACATCGGCACATAGCCAAATACATAGTCCATGGCTTTTTTCTCCGGCACGTCTTTGGCGGTCTTGCCGATCACGAAGGCGAACTCCGCCTCGGGCTGATAGACCACACAGGAGGGGATGTCGCGCAGCTCGACTTCGCCGTCGGGCCCGACTAGGTCCGGTGATTTATAGAAATATTCGTTGGGAAAGTTGTCGGCGGTGCGCTCTGGCCGGTCGATGTAGTTGCTAAAAGCGGCGAGACATTTTCCCGGCCGCGCTAAAGGACTGCGCAATTGCACGCTGGCGAGCGGCACGCCTTCCTGCTCGGCCAAGACTTTTTCAAAGCGTTTGCGATATTTACGCCAGCCCTCGATGACCTCTTCCATTACCCGTTGCGGCCCTTTGGCCTTGCGCGCGCTGATGGTGCTGCTGACATCCACGACCATGTTGTCGTTCTTGATCACGCCGATCTGGTCGTCGTCAAAACGAAGAATCTTCAAGTTAGTCTCCTCTCGGCCAAATTTTCGGCTTATCTTTGCGACAACCGCATCGGGTTGTCAAACTGAAAATGCCACCCGGCCGACGTTGCATCGACCCAGCGAGCGGACATTTCGCGTTTGGACCTTCGAGACAGAACCGACGGGAGAACCAGACTCTTTGCCGCTAGCGCAGCAGCGCGGCGCGGATGAACGGGAAATTCGCAGATTTATTGGCCGAACCGTTTCAGTTCGGCAACGGCGCCGTGAAAAAACGGCGTGTTGGGGGGACATTGGTTCCGGGCGGCTTGCAGTCGGGAAATAGCATCGTCTTTGGCGCCTTTGAGCAGCTGGGCTTCGGCGACATAGAAATTGGCTTGGCATTGCTGCTCCGATTTCACCGTTTCTTCGGCTGCTTCGGCAGCCGCATAAACGGATGATTCGTCAATTTTGCCCAGGTAAAATTCAAATACTGCGGCCGGCCAGCGCTTGTCGGGCAAAGCCCGTGCAGCGAGGTCGGCAAGTTCGCGCGCCGCACTGCGATTGTCGTTGGCTTTGCCGAGGGCGAGATAACGCCAAAGGCCGGCGTGGCGGTTGTCGGGACTGGTGCGGACCACCTGCTGCAGGGTTTGCGCGCTTTGATGAAAGCGGCCTTGGAAAAACAGCAACTCGCCGAGCGGATGCGGGTCGACGGCGCTAAAGCCCAAACGCATCGCGGCTTCGTAGTCGTCCACTGCTTGATCGTAGTCGCCGGCATCGCGGTGGGCGATGGCGCGGTCACGCAAGAGCACGGCATTTCGCGGCTCGAGCGCAAGTGCCCTATCAAAGTCTTTAAGTGCTTGGCGATGGTCGCGGCTTTCCTGGTGGGCGAGCGCACGCTGGTAAAAAGCGTTGGCGACGGTGGCGTCCTGGTCAATCACGCTGTTAAAGTCGGCAATCGCCTTGGTGAACAGCTTTTTCCTCGCAAAGATCTGGCCGCGTAAAAAATAGGCCGGCGTATAGTATGGATTGAGTTTAATCGCCGTGTCGAGATCTTCCAAGGCGCGCTCGTTTTCCTTTTGGTCGAAATAATTCAGCGCGCGCTGGTGCAGGGCGGTGGCATCACTCGGTTGCGTATCGCTCGGCCGCAGATTGTGTGCCAGATCACTAGGCGGCTGCGCGAGCACGCGTTGGCTTAATTGCACTGATGCGGCGAACAGGGCGATCAATAGAAGTTTGTTCATGATGTTTGCAAAAAATGTGTTGAGTTGTTGTTGTGCAACTGAGCAACATCGATGCCATGCCGCTGGCAGCTTGTGAATACGGTTCTCCCAGGCTCGTTTCGTCAAACCTGCCAAATCCTGCCGCTTTGGGTGTCGTCGGTCAGCGGCATAGTGACAAATTTACCGACCGCTGGGCAAATTTGTCAGCGCGACGCTGCTTCGTGCAGGAATAAACCTGCACCGCGCAATGACTTGAATGTCGGCGGCACTGCGGTGTATAGAACTAAGGCGAAGCGAATTTACTTTCGAGTCAACGTGGTCATTTCCGGAGGACGAATGTTACTGATCAATAATCACGAAGTGGAAAAATTGTTTTCGATGAAGGATTGTCTGGCCGCTCTCGAAGACGGTTATGACGATCTGATGATTGGCGATGCGGTCTATCGGCCGCGTTTGGATTTATGGATGCCCTGCGAACGTCCCGACGGCTACTGGCGCTGGGGCACCATGGAAGGCGCGAGCCGCAAGATCGGCGTGTTCGCCATTCGCATGAAATCGGACGTGGTCTATTGGCCCGGCGGCGAGACTGAAGAAAAATATTGCATGCAGCCTGGCACCTGGTGCGGATTGGTGATGGTTTTCAGCGTGCGTAACGGCGAACCGCTGGCGATGATCAATGACGGCTTGCTGCAACATATGCGGGTCGGCGGCTGCGCCGGTTTGGGAGTGAAATATCTCGCTCGCGAGGACGCCTGCGACGTCGGCATTTTTGGCTCCGGCGGCATGGCGCGGAGCTATTTGGAAGCGATTTACGAAGTGCGCAAATTACGCAAAGTGAAAGTCTACAGCCCGACCAAAGCAAACCGCGATAGATTCGCCCAAGAAATGACCGGCAAACTCGACATCGAAGTCGTTGCGGTTGATGCGCCGGAAAAGGTCGTGCGCGAAGCCGACATTGTCGCGACCTGCACGGACTCGACGCAAACCGTTTTCGACAACCCCGAATGGCTGAAAGAAGGCGCCCATATCACCTGCGTGCGCGCCTGCGAGGTCGGCCCCAAAGTGATTCAGAAATGCGATCTGTCGGTGAAGCTCGGCAAAAATACCATCGAGGCGATGGACGAGGGGATGATCCGCTTGCATGGCAACGTCGGCTACATCGCCGGTCAGCCGGAAGAGCGGGCGCGCATCCCCAACCCGACAGTGGACAATTACAAAGGCGACTATTTTAAGTACTTCATGGATGTGCGTTCCGGCAAGGTCCCGGGACGGCAAAATAATCAACAGGTTACTTTTTTTATCAACGCCGGCACCCAGGGGCTGCAATTTGCCGCCTGTGCCGGCAAAGTAGTCGAGCTGGCGAAAAAGGCGAAGATCGGACGCGAGCTGCCGACCGAATGGTTCTTGCAGGACATCCGGGACTGAGGAGAATAAGGGTCGAGAATGGCGGATCGATGATCGATGATGGCGCATCGCGAGTGGCCATTCTCTATACTCTATCGTCGGTTCTCGGTTTCTTAGTAGCCTAGATCCTCAATCTCTTCCTCATCCATGCCGAAGTAGTGGGCGATTTCGTGTAACACGGTAAGGCGGATCTCTTCGCGCAGTTCGTCGAGATCGGGGAAATCTTCTAAAAGCGGTTCGGCAAAGATGGTGATCTTATCCGGCAAGAGCGGCGGATCGAGGCTGGATCGTTCCGGTAACGGGATGCCCTGGTACAAACCATAAATCGTATCGGCTTCCGGATCGAGTTCTTCGGCGAGCAGCAGTTCCCGCGACGGACGGTCTTCGACGACGAACTCGATGTTACGCAGTTGTTCGCGGAACTGGCGTGGCAGCCGATCGATGAGCCGGGCGACTTCCTGTCGAATATGTTGATGATTCACCGCTGCTAAGTTTCTCGTAAATGGTTCTGCCCTGCAAGCTCTCACATTTTTTCTTATGGCTCGCGCTGGCGATCGCCGGTGCCGGTTGCGCGGTTCGCGTCACCGTTCCGGCGCCACTGGCGACGATGAGCGACGATCTCGAGGTTGCGTCATTACGCGCGGCGATCGGCCACAGTCTCAACTATTTACAACGATTGCCTCCCGGCCAGGTTGTCGGCGAGCAGCCGCGGCCGTTCACGGCCGGTGAGATTGCCGACTCTCTGATTGCCTTTAGCGAATTACTCGATCACTGGCATTGCCGCGAGTGTTTGGCGCGCCGGATCGCCGCTCAATTCGAGCTAGTCGCGTCCAGCGCCGAGCCGCAGCAGGCCGAAGTGCTTTTCACCGGATACTACCAGCCCGTGATCGAAGCGAGTTTGACGCCGAGCGAAGAGTATCGTTACCCAATTTATGCCCTTCCCAGTGATTTGATCGCGCAGCAGCTAGACGGCGAAAAAAGGCTCGGCAGGATCGAGAATGACGTTCTCGTGCCGTATTATTCGCGCCGCGAGATTGACCAATTGGGCGTGCTGCGCGGCCGCGATCTTGAGATCGCCTGGGTCAAAGATCCGATTGACTTGTTTTTTCTCCATATTCAAGGTTCTGGCCTGCTGCGCTTGGCTGACGGTCGGGAGGTGACCGTCGGTTATGCAGGGCAAAGCGGCTTAGCTTACCGCAGCATTGGTCGCTTGCTTATCGATACGGGCAAAGTGCCCAAAGAGGAGATGTCGATGCAGCGGTTGCGCCGGTATCTAATCGATTATCCTGCCGAGCAGAATGAGATCTTCGCCTACAACGAGAGCTACGTATTCTTTCGTCTCAGTGAAGACGGGCCGTTCGGCAGTCTCGGCGTGCCGGTCACCGCAGGACGGTCTATGGCGACCGATTCGCGGCTGTTTCCACGCGGCGCGCTGGCTCTGGCGCAAACCGACATTCCAATCGTTGGGGCGTCGGGGGAACTGGCAGGATGGCGTCCGATGATGCGATTTGTACTCAACCAAGACACCGGCGGCGCGATCCGCGGGCCGCAGCGGGCAGATTATTATTTCGGCACCGGGGAGACGGCCGGTGCTCTGGCCGGCTACATGAATCGCCAAGGCCGGCTGTACTTCTTGGTGCTAAAGAACAAGCGATAGCAGACAACAGAGGCGCTCTGAGGTTACGATACTATCGGTGGCATTCGCTATCTCCCTCCTGCTCGGATACACGCTTTCTTCTTAAATAAA
>DASSGE010000038.1:0-13006 GCA_035693605.1 Binatia bacterium | reverse complement strand
GCGTATAAGCGCCGCTGATCGAGCTATAACCGATACGAATCCGGTCAGCCGCATCCGCGGTGCCGCAAATGACGCTGAGAAACAATACCGCTGAAAGGAATCGCTTCATGGTTACCCTTTCCCTATCAAAGCTGCCCTACTATTCCAGGAATCCCATAATGTTCAAGTAGGGGCATGAGGTGCCATGCCCCTACTTGCCGTTGTCATCCGTGCAATTACGCTGCGGACTCGAAGTCGGATATTCCTCCCGCAAAGGCGCGAAGGCGCAAAGGGTGAACGTTGTCATTTCGAACGGAGAGAGAAATCTATCTTAGATCCCCACATTCGTTCGGGATGACAGGCAACTGTCCTCTCACTTAGCGTCTTTGCGCCTTTGCGGGCGAAAATCCGAATCCGAAAGTTGCGAGTAACCCATGGCTCTACTCATCAGCAACCAAGATGTCGAGCAGGTGCTTGACATGAAGACCTGTCTTGATGCCATCGAAGAAGGGGTCAGGGAATATTATCGCGGCGATGCTACCTGCCGGCCGCGCATCGACGTTTGGGCGCCGTCGGGTAATCCGCAGGGTTACTATCAGTGGGGCTCCATGGAAGGCACCAGCCGGCGCTACGGCGTTTTCGCCACGCGGATAAAGTCCGACATCGCCTATTGGACGACCAGTTCCAATGGCGTCAAGACCCAGGAGAAATACTGCCAGCGCCCGGGGTTGTTCTGCGGCCTGATTCTCATATTCAGCACGGACAACGGCGAACCGCTGGCGATCATGAACGATGGCCACCTGCAGCATTTGAGAGTCGGCGCCACCGCCGGACTTGCGGCTAAGTATTTGTCCAGAATGGATGCTGATACGGTCGGGATGATCGGCTCGGGCGGCATGGCTTGGACGCATGCATTGGCTTTCGCCGAAGTGCGGCAGATCAAACGAGTTCAGGTTTATAGCCCGACGCAATCCAATCGCGAAGCTTTCGCCGGCAAATTGGCTGAGCGGCTTGGCATCGACGTGATTCCCGTCGCAACGGCTGAAGACGCAGTCAAAGGCGCGCAGATCGTCGCCGCCTGCACCGATGCGACGGTACCGGTCATTCCCGGTCGGTCCGTCGACGCTGGAGCATTCATCTGTACAGTGAAGGGCAGCGTCGAACTCGATCGCTCCTGTGCTGAACGTGTTCGGACCTTTTACACATTCGCTCCCAATACCGATGCCGCGGGCGAGACTTTTGGCGCGTCGATGTCACGCGCGCAAAAGATCTCCGGCAATCATCGCGCTTACGTGGCCGGCCAGCCGGAAGATTTGGCGCGCATACCGGAGATCGAACGCGAAGGCGGATTCGACAAGCGCAAAGTGGTTAGCTTCAAGGAACTTTTCGGTGGTGCCAATCCGGGCCGGCGCGATGCTGAAGAAATCCTTGGGGTCGGCGGCAATCAGATCCAAGGCATACAGTTCGCCTCTGTGGGCGGCGCGACCTATCGTCTAATTAAAGAAAAAGGCCTCGGGCGGGAGTTTCCCACCGAGTGGCTATTGCAGGACGTGCGGAATTAGGTTGCTGGGGTGATTGGAGAAATGGAGTATGGGAGTAATGGGTAAGAGAAGCCGCATGTACGATTCGCGATTGCAGATGGTTCTCGCGCTCGGCGTGGTTTGCCTGACTTTCGGTTTTACAATGCCCAGCATCGCCGCTGAGTCTAAGGCGAACTGGCAAGCCGAATGGGATCGCACCGTGCGGGCGGCGGAGCAGGAGGGGCAGGTCAACGTTTCCATCGGCGGTTATGGGGCAGTGATCGAATCTGGGGTTTTCCAGAAAGCCTACCCCAAGATCAAGGTCAACTATATCACCGGCGCGGGCACCGACATCACCCAGCGGATTATCGCCGAGCGCCGTGCCGGCAAGTATCTCCTCGATGTTTACAACGGCGGCGGCGTCTCGCTCTATCAAGCGCTCTACCTGGGGAAAATGCTCGACCCGATCAAACCGGCATTGATGCTTCCGGAGGTGTTGGACACCAGCAAATGGTGGGAAGGGAAACTTAAGTTTTCCGACAAAGAAGGGGAATATGTTTTGGTCTACGAGGGCAACGTTTCGGCCGGCGCCGGCGCGGCCTACAACACGCAGCTCATCGATCCGCGCGAGTTCAAGAGCTACTGGGATTTGTTCAATCCAAAGCTCAAAGGGAAAATTCTTTCCAGCGATATTCGCCGAGTGCGCGGCGCGGGTATTCCCTGGCAATTTCTTTATTACAGTCCTGAGCTAGGGCCGAAATTCCTGCGGCGTTTTTTCGCCGAGATGGATGTGACCATGAGCGCCGACATTCG
Source organism: Binatia bacterium (assembly GCA_035693605.1). Taxonomy (GTDB): domain Bacteria; phylum Desulfobacterota; class Binatia; order UBA9968; family UBA9968; genus DP-20. The sequence goes on along the minus strand of DASSGE010000038.1, from coordinate 10,694 downwards.
CCAATCGGTAGACTGGTTGGGCGCGGGCAAGTTCAGCATGATTCTGCCGATCCAAGGTGGCCAGGTTCATAGGGCGAAAAATCAAGGATTGCCGGTGGAGGAGTTCGAACCCTTTCATTTCAAGGAAGGCGTAAATTTGTCATCCGCCTTCGGTTCACTTGCGCTGATGAACCGCGCGCCCCATCCAAACGCCGCCAAAGTATTCATCAATTGGCTGCTGTCGCGCGAGGGGCAGGCTTTGTTTCAAAAAGTCGTAAGCATCCCCGGTGACGCGCGCAATTCACGACGCATCGATGTGCCCAAGGATCACATTCCGGCCAGTCAGGCGCGGCGCGACAAGATGGCCTATTTCGATACCGATGAGCCGGACACTAAAGATCTGACGCCACTCTACAAACTGCTTGATGAAGTTCTGCCGGCAAAGAAGTAGCGCGTTCGATGGCAGATCGAAAACATCTCACTCTTGGGCTCATTGTTGGTGGATTTATCGCCGCGCTCTTGGCCGCTGAGAGCAAAGCAACTGGCCTTTTGGCTGAAAAAAGCGCTCGCAATTCGGGTTAAGGAAGCCAGCAGGGGAACTGAGGCAAAGTGAACTTGACCTATCTTCGAATAATGCTCGTGGTCCTCGTTATTCTGGCTTGGCGATCAGCAAGCATCGCCGCTGAGACGAAATCGGCTTGGCAAGCGAACTGGGAGCAAACCGTGGCCGCGGCCAAGAAGGAAGGCAGGCTCAACTTTTACGTCGGCCGCTATGGCAGCGAAAAGCTGCTCGATGAGTTCCGCAAGGAATATCCTGAGATCAAGATCGTCAGCACCAATGGGGCTGGCAATTCGCTCGGCACGCGTATTGTCGCGGAAGCGCGCGCCGGTAATATCGTCGCCGATCTGTATAGCGGCGGGGCGGTGACCAACTTCGAGTTTCTATACAAAGGCAAGGTGCTCGATTCGATCAAATCGGCATTGATATTGCCGGAAGTGCTCGACGAGTCGAAGTGGTTTGGCGGCAAGCATCGATACAACGACCCGGAGCAGCAGCATGTGTTTATTTATATCGCCAATCCGACTTCCGCGAGCCTTTATTTCAACACCAACCTTGTCAATCCCAAAGAGTTCAAATCCTTCTGGGATATCGTGCATCCCAGATGGAAAGGCAAATTCGTCTCGCAAGAGCCCACCGGCACCGGCATTGGCCCATCGTTGCAGTTCTTTTATTATAATCCCGATCTCGGTCCGGAGTTTTTGCGCAAGCTGTTCGTCGATCAGCAGCCGGTCTATTCAAAGGACCGCCGCCAGATGACCGATTGGCTGGCCCAGGGAAAATACGCGTTGTGTTTGGGCTGCCGCGATTCCGAGAAGGCCAATAAGCAGGGACTGCCGGTGAACGATCTCGACATGGTCGATTGGAAGGAAGGAGCGCATGTTTCCTCGGGCGGCGGCTCTTTCGGTCTGATCAAGGGCGGCCCGCATCCCAATGCCGCCAAGCTCTTCATCAATTGGTTCTTATCGCGCCGCGGCCAAATTGCCCTGCAAAAATACGAAGATCTTTATGGCGAGGATCCGCCCAACTCGCGGCGTGTGGATATCCCCAAGGATATGCTACCGGCCTCGAGTCGGCTCGTTGAAGGGCGGCGCTACTTCGACTTCTCCGATGCCAAGCATTCCGATATGACACCGATTTTTCAGTTGGTTAAAGATTTCATGAAGGGGCGTGAAGGAAAATAGGTATGAGCACCGCGAGAATATATTTTCTAATGCTTTGTGTGTTGGCGTGGGGATCGGCTAGTTTCGCCGCCGATGCCAAGCCGGCTTGGCAAACCAACTGGGAACAGACCGTGGCCGCGGCCAAGAAGGAAGGCAGGCTGAATTTTTACGTCGGACGCTATGGCAGTGAACCGTTGCTCAATGAGTTCCGCAAAGAATTTCCCGAAATTAAACTCGTGACCGTGAACGGATCGGGCAACTCACTGGGAACCAGGATCATCACCGAAATCCGCGCTGGTCATGTGGTCGCCGATTTGTTCAGTGGCGGCGCGAACACCAACTACGAGGTACTTTACGAGGGTAAGGCGCTCGACTCGATCAAATCATTGTTGTTACTTCCCGAGGTGCTCGATGAAAGCAAATGGTACGAAGGGCGCCATCGCTACACCGATCCCGAGCAGCGCCATGTATTTATTTACATCGCCAACCCATCGTCTTCGGGCTTCTACTACAACACCAACATGGTGAACCCCAAGGAGATCAAGTCTTATTGGGATCTGGTCAATCCAAAGTGGAAGGGGAAATACGTTTCCCAGGATCCGCTGAGCACCGGCCTGGGAGCGTCGCTGCAGTTTTATTACTACCATCCGGATCTCGGTCCGGATTATATTCGCAAGCTCTTCGGCGAAATGCAGCCGGTCTACGGCCGCGATCGCCGGCAGATCACCGACTGGCTCGCGCAGGGGCGCTACGCCATGTGTGTCGGCTGCCGCGATACGGCCCGGGCGAAGTCGCAAGGCCTGCCGGTGGATGAACTCGACAACGTCGACTGGAAAGAAGGCGTGCAGTTAACTTCCGGCGGCGGCTCCATGAGCTACATCAAAGGCGCGCCCAACCCGAATGCCGCGAAGGTCTTTGTCAATTGGTTCCTGTCGCGCCGCGGCCAGATCGCGCTGCAAAAATATCAGGATCTCTACGGCGAGGACGCCCCCAATTCCCGGCGCATCGACATCCCCAAGGAGGGCCTGGTGCCGGTCAACCGCATGCATAGCGGCAAAAGATATTTCGATGTCTCGGACCCGAAATACGCCGACATGACGCCGATGTTCGATCTGCTCAAACAGATCGTCAAGGTGAAAGAGGCGAAATAGTCGAAGCCGCGGCACGACGGTTATTTACGGCCGGGATGCTTTCTTCCCACCTACCGTCGGTGCGAACCACGCCACAAGGAATGGCGATCGCAAGAACGTGGATCGCCCAATTGCATTTTCGCCAAGCTACCTTGAAAGTGCTCTGCACTACGCTTCTTGTTGTTACACTCAGGGAAGCCTCGGCATCTGGCATGGGGTCGCTAAGTTGACCGACAAACTCTTTCGCGGCCGTCTAAGCAAACAACTGCCGATCGCGAATTTTCAGCGAGTTGGAATAATATTTTAACCACCAAGGCTCTTCTCCTGGCAGGCGCGGTGGTTTGGCAAGTTGCAGCTTGGTCCGCGCGGTCTTCGCTTCCTGCTGCGCGACGCGAAAATGGTAGTGGTCGATCAAGCGCAATGCTTCGATCATATAAGAAACAGCAATGCGGCGGTTGCGAATGAGCAGGAGGTTCTCGCCGTTTTTAGTGTCCGCCGTGCCGGAAAAGTTGTACGAACCCAGATAGACACGAGCGCTGGGTTTGTTGAAGTCGACGACCAATAACTTGTGATGCATGCGGTTGCCGCTACCCCCAACTGGCTCGGACTTGAAGGGCTCTGGCAGGGTTTTGTTAAGCGCAGAGGGGAACACCGGCGACACGTTGCCGTCTGGCTTTTGCAGGTCGATGCCGCCGACTTTTCTGTCGGAGATGCCGTAGACGAACAACTTATCGTTCTCGGAGACTTTTTTAATCGCGTCCAACATGACTCCCGGAGTTTGGTACAAAAAGGCTAAGGAATAGAACAAACTCGACTGGGTCTTTGCGGCGATGTCGTCAGCGACGGATTGTAGCAGTGCGTTCGCAGCGGAGTGCGGTGAAAAGGCCACCTTGGCGTTGATTCCATCCAATCCTAGATTCGTCCACGACGCTGACGCAGTGTTGGCAAATTTCGCCGGGGTTTGGTTATGCCAATAATCTTCGAAGGCCGCCAGGAAGGGCTTAATAGCATTTCTGCCGCGCAAAATAATCGCATTGTTGGCTTGGACGAAAAAGCCGCGCCAGGTGTAATTGGTCGAGCCACAGACAGCGGTTTTCAGTTTCGGTCCGTCGACGACGATGGTTTTGTTATGCTGCAATTGGCCCATATGTTGGCGCTTCACATTGGCTGGGCCAGCTGAGACCGACAGGCGTTGCGCCGATCGGCTTTCGCCTGAATCGGCTTCGCCATGATCGCCACTATCGTCAATGACGATCTTCAGCCGCGATCCGAGCCGCTCGAGGCGAGAGACGACGTCGGGTTCGCTGAGATCGTAGGCAACCACACGAACCTGGGCTTTTTTGTCGGTGATGGCTTTGTCGAGCACTTCAAGAATCGCGTGGCGCGCCTCAAAACCCATCCATGTGAGCGCTTCTTTGGCTTTTGGATGAGTCGGCACAAAAGATAACCCGTTGCCGGCATCGTCCGGAATCAAGGTCGAGATCGGCGCCACCGAGTCGTAGCGATCGACAAACGCCTGAGATGAAACGAAGCCGCGCGTGAACGCGACGTTAAGTTTAGTCGGATAGGTGTCGCGTCTCAGCTCGATGGCTACTTCTTGCGCATCGCCGTAACTTAACTCGTCGCGGTCATTCATGAACACCGGCGCGACGCGATAGATGAAATCGCCGTCGAGCTCGGCATTGCGGGGAAAATGCACCCAGCGAAATTTTTGGATCGGCGACCGCAATGTCGACAGAGTGTTCGGATCGATCGCGCCGCCAATTTTGGGGAAACTTAAGCGGTTTTTGAGCGCGAAGAATTTATTGCCGCCGGGTTCTTTGTATTCAATGGCGAAGCCGACGAAATCGTTGGGCGGCTGACCCTTCTTCCAATTCATTGCGAGCAAGGCCATGCCGTCACCGCGATGAACCTTAAGAGTAAACAGCGCGGCTGTATTTGTTCCGGTAATTTGAAAATCACTCGACATGGTGGCTCTCCTCGATGGAAGTCCGACTATGGATTCCGCCCATTATAGCTGACAACTGCAGTTTTGGAGGGGTATGGGTGAAGATAAATAGAAAATGTCTGACGAGGAAATAAATTCACCGTCGAGTCGCTCACCACGCAAAGCTCGGAACAGGTTACAATGAAACCTACAACTTCCTGCTCGCTGCCTCTCTATTGTAAATCAATTGAAACTGTAATCCCGGCTAAACGTTGAACTTGAACAGCATTACGTCGCCGTCGGCGACGACGTAATCTTTGCCTTCCATGCGGTAGAGCCCCTTGGCGCGGGCGGCGGCGATGGAGCCGCATTTGACCAGGTCGTCGTAGGCGACGGTTTCGGCTTTGATGAAGCCGCGTTCGAAGTCGGAATGAATTACACCGGCGGCCTTGGGAGCGGTGTCGCCGGCGTGGATGGTCCAGGCGCGCACCTCCTTTTCGCCGGCGGTCAAGAATGTTCGCAGGCCGAGCAAATGGTAGGTCGCGCGGATCAGCGCGCCGATGCCGCTTTCTTGCACGCCCAACTCCTTGAGAAAGGCGTCGGCCTCTGCGGGCTCGAGATCAACGAGATCGCTCTCGATTTGCGCGCTAATTACCACCGCTTCGCACGCGAGATGCGTTTTGACGTACTCGCGAACCTTTAAAACATACGGATTTTGGTCGGCGCCGGCGAGGTCGGATTCTTTGACGTTACAGGCAAAGATAGTGCGCTTGTCAGAGAGCAGAAAAAACTGCGCGGATAACGCGTGTTCTTCCGCCGTGAGCTCGACGGTCAGGGCGGGCTTGCCAGCGTCGAGCGCATTTTCGATTTTCACCAAGACGGCGTCTTCAGCGGCGGCGGACTTGTCGCCGCGTTTGATTTCTTTGGCGATACGCTCGCGGCGCTTTTTCACCGTTTCAAGATCGGCGAGCATGAGTTCGGTATTGATAATCTCGATGTCGCGCACAGGGTCGATGGTGCCCGAGACATGATGCACATCGGGATCTTCGAAACAGCGCACGACTTGAACGATGGCGTCGACTTCGCGGATGTGAGTGAGGAACTTATTGCCCAGCCCCTCGCCTTGGCTCGCGCCTTTGACCAGACCAGCGATATCGACGAACTCGATTACCGCTGGAATAACCACGTTGGTTTTGACCATCTGTTGCAACACTTGCAGCCGCGCATCCGGTACCGTGACCATGCCGACGTTGGGGTCGATCGTGCAAAACGGGTAGTTGGCCGCCTCGGCCTTGCGTGTCCGGGTGATGGCATTGAACAGAGTCGATTTGCCGACGTTAGGCAGACCGACGATTCCGGCTCTCAACATGTTGAATCAATCCTTGTGACTGTGATCTGGCGAAGTCGAGCGCAGCGGTCGTAAACAGCGCGGACTTTCCTATTTCTAGCAAGTTATCGGCGCTACTTAAAGCTCGGTGGCGCGCGCCACGAGGCCAACAGTTGATTTGCAGTTACTCTAGAGTGATCGGTTGCAGGTGTTCCGGAATGATCACGTTGATGCGCGGGTTGACGGATTTGATTTCCCGCTCGAAACGTTGCGCCCTGCGGAGATTAGCTCCTGGGATACCCCGGGCGAGCGCGCTGCGCCAGTCGTCGTAATGGTGAATGATGACGGTCTTCGGTTGCAGAATCTTTATCGCTCCCGACCATTGGTAATAGCGATTTTCCGCAAGGATCGCGACATCGGGTTGCAGGCCTTTCAAGTTGGATTCGATAAAACTGCCAGTGCTTTGGTGTAAGAGGCGTTGCTTGCCAAAGGTGAAATAATAAAGATAACTGCCGCCTTCGACGAAAGCTTTGCCGGTAATCGGCCCGTTCAGTGGCTTTAACATTTCAGCTGAACGCGGCTGGCGCTGCTGCCCGCCGCGCCCGAGGGTGCCATGCTGGCTGCCGATAACTTCGACGGTGAAGTCTTTGAATTCCAGTTTCTCGCCGCCGCCGATGGTTACGACTTGCCCTTTGTCGACGCCTGCGCTGATGGCGATGTTGGTTGTGGTTCTCGAACCAATGAGCTTGGCGCCGAAGTGTTTGGCAATGAACGGAATATCGGCGATATGATCGGCGTGACTATGGCCGGCGAAAATGAAATCCGCCTTGTCGAGGACGCGCAAAACTTCCTCTTCGTTGGTTTTCCATTCAGCGGTTGCGATTGCTTCACGTCTGGTAATAAACGGATCGATTAGGATCGTCGTCGAGCCGACCTGAATCTCCCAGCCGGCGGTGCCTAACCATTTCAGCTGAACCGTTGTCACTGCACCAGGCTCAGCCGCGTAACCCATTCGCTGCCCTGACCAGAATGTGATGAAGTACAGGAAAAACAACAGGAAGCGAAGCATATTTGCCCTGAGTAATTCGTCTGGCGCTGCGAATTAAATTGAGGTGCTGGTTGGGTTAGCCGCCGCCCAGCTCTTTGACCGCCGCAAGCACTTCTTTGTAGGTCCCGCAGCGGCATAAATTGCCAGAAAGATATTCGCGCGCCTGCTCTTCGCTCGGATGCGGGTGGGCGTGGAGCAAGCCCTTGACCGCCATGATCATGCCGGTTGTGCAAAAGCCGCATTGAAAGGCCTGATGTTTCAAGAACGCTTGTTGCACCGCATCGAGCTCGCCGTTTTGCCGCAGTCCCTCAATGGTCGCAACTGATTTGCCTTCGATATTGCTGGCGAGAGTCAAGCAAGAACTGACCGGCTTGCCGTCGATCAACACCGTGCAAGAGCCGCAGACGCCGACGCTGCAACCTTCGACGGTGCCCTTGAGCTTCAGGTCGTCGCGCACGAACTCCAAAAGCGTTTGATGCGGATTGACCGCGAACTCTTGGTGCCGGCCATTGATTGTGGCGGCGATGGCAAGTTTCATTTCAGCGCTTCTCCTTGGTAGTCTCCAATGCCGTTACGATTTTATGCGGCTTCACCGGCAGGTCGCGAATACGCACTCCGCTCAACGCATTGGCGATGGCGTTGCCGATTGCCGGCGCCATAGGCGGCAGGGCGGCTTCGCCCATGCCTTTGGCGCCGCAGGGACCGTCCGGGTGGGGCGTCTCGACCAGTTCGGATTGAAATTCGGCGGGATGGTCGAGCATCGACGGCAAAAGATAGTCGAGAAAACTACTGTTGATGGGCTGGCCGTTGTCGTAGCACATTTCTTCAAAAAGCGCCGAGCCTAAGCCTGCCAGAGCGGAGCCCTCGTTTTGCAAGCTGCATTGCAGCGGATGGACCGCCTTGCCAACATCGACGGCGCTAACGACGCGCAACACCCGGACCTTGCCGGTCTCGGTATCGACTTCTACCTCGGCTCCGGCCGCTGAATAGAACCAAAAAGAGGAACCCTTGCCTTGCCCGGTGGCTGCATCGACGCCGCCCTCGGTGCGCAGGGTGTAGCTGCCGAACAGGCTGCCGCTGGCTTCACCGTAGATCGCTTTGAAAATCTGCGGGTAAGTCAGATTTTTCTCGGGCACGCCTTTGACTCGCAATCGCTCATCGCGCAGTTCCAGATCTTCGACGCGCGCTTCAAGTGTTTTCGCGGCCGCTTGAAACAGCTGCTCGCGAATTTGACCGCACGCGATTTGCGCCGCTTTGCCCATATGAAAGGTCGCTCGGCTTGAACTCGTGGACTTGTCGTACGGCGTAACGTCGCTATCGGGAAAGGTCACGGTCACTCGCTCGAACGGCAGTGCCAACTCGTCTGCGACAATTTGTGCCAGCGATGTCTGGGCGCCCTGGCCCATGTCGGATGTGCTGGTGAGCAAGATCGCCGAGCCGTCGGCGTTGAGACGCACACTGGCGGCGGACGTGCTTGGTGTCGACGTGCTCTTGATGGCAACCGCGAGCCCCTTGCCCCGCACGATCGCGTCGCTTCGCAACGATTGCTCCGCTCCGCTCTGCCAGTTGATCGATCGAGCGGTTCGTATGACGCACTCGGCCACGCCAACTGAAATCATCGGCTCGCCGGTGATGAAGCGGTCGTTTTCTTGAAGCAAATTCTTCAGCCGAACTTCGAGCGGGTCGAGATTGCAGCACCGGGCGATGTCGTCGATGTCCGATTCGTACGCCCAGCAAACATGCGACGCGCCGACGCCGCGGTACGGGCCGGCGGGCGGCAAGTTGGTATAAACGGCATAGGTCGTGTAATCGCGGTGAGGAATATTGTACGGCCCGCCGGCGATGATGCAGGCATTCTTGGTGTTCGCCGGGCCGGAGAGCGCATAGGCGCCCATGTCGTACCAAGCGTCGACCTTGCGCGCCCACAACCGGCCGTCACGCTTAAAGCCGGTTTTAATCTTTACCACGGCGCCGAAACGGCGTCCCGTGAGAAAAACTTCGTCGCGGTTGAGAATCCACTGCACCGGCCGGCGCGCCTTGCGGGCAAGCAATGCAACCACTGGTTCGATGCGGGCGTGATTCTTGCCGCCGTAGCCGCCGCCGATGAAAGGCACGACGACGCGCACTCGGTTCAATGGCATTTTGAAAATCTTGGCGATCTGCTCCTGCAGCGGTGACGGCGTCTGGCTTGGCGTATGGACCACGAGTTTGCCGCCGGGCTCCCACAAGGCGGTGACCACATGGGGCTCGATATGGCCATGTTGCACCGGCGGGATTTTATAAACATTTTCGATAACCTCGTCCGATTCCTTGAAGCCCCGCTCGATATCGCCGCTGGCGGCCCGATAGACACCGTGAATGTTGCCGCCAGCGCGTTTGTCGACATGCTGCTCATGGATAATCGGCGCGCCTGGCTTCGCCGCTTCCAGGAGGTCGGTGGCTGCCGGCAGTTCTTCATATTCCACGTGGATCAACGTAACCGCCTCCTCGGCGATCTCCCGAGTGTCGGCGGCGACTGCGGCGACGATATCGCCGACGCAGCGTACTTTGTCGATGACGAGCACAGGTTGGTCTTCGACTCCGGTGCCAAAATAGGGATTCAGTCCCGTCAGATCGTCGCGCGTGACCACGGCGAGGACACCGGGAAGAGCCGCGGCTTTGCTCGCGTCGATGCGCATGAGTTTCGCATGGGGATAGGGGCTGCGCAGCGCCTTGGCGTAGAGCTGTCCGGGGAACTCCATATTGGCGACATAGCTCACCGCGCCGCTGACCTTGGCGCGCCCGCCGACCATTTCAACGTTGGAGCCGACGAGGCTCATGGTTTGCTCTCCGGCTTACCGTTGGCGATTGCTTGCAGGGCGCGACGGATTAAAACGCCGACCAGGTGACGTTTATAGTCCGCCGGCCCGCGCACATCGTCGACGGGATCGATGCTGCTTGCCGTTTCAGCGGCAATGGTTGCGATAAGAGCAGCCGTGAGCGCTTTGCCGTTGGCGAGCGATTCTGCGCCAATGCGCACTGGCTGCGCCGACACTGCGCCTACCGCGAGGCGCAGCTCATGGCAAACGCCATTATCGATCCGCGCCAACGCAGCAACGCCGGCGCAGGGACGCTCTTCAGAAGAACCGGTGGTGAATTTAACGTAATGGCCATTCATTCCCTGGGGAAGCGCTGGAATGATCACGGCGGAAAGCAATTCACCGGGCTGAAGCGCGGTTTCATAGCTGCCAAGTTGAAAATCAGCAAGTGCTAACTGACGAGTTTTGCCCGTGCTCTTGAGTTCGACACGAGCATTCAGAGCTGCCAGGACGGTCGGCGGATCGGATTGATAATCGCCGTGGGCAAGATTGCCGCCGATGGTGGCCATGTTGCGAATGCGGATGTTGGCCACGACATGGCAGGCTTCGGCGAGAGCAGGGTAGTGGCGCTGAACGGTTGCGGAGGTTTCGATCTCGTTGATCGTCGCCAGGGCGCCGATTCGCAGCCCCTGGACTGGATCGAACGTGATCATCGAGGCATCGCTGATCTTCTTCAGATTGACCAGAGATTTCGGTAGCAGCA
>DASSGE010000037.1:0-8277 GCA_035693605.1 Binatia bacterium | reverse complement strand
AAAGCTGACTGGCATCGTCGCTACCAACGCGACCGCGTTCAAACGCGAGGGACTGAAGTCGCCTAACGGTCCGCAACCCGGAGGATTGAGCGGCCGGCCCATCACGGCGATGGTGACCCGGTTCATTTCCCATATATATCGCAATACTCGCGGCCGGCTGCCGATAATCGGCGTAGGCGGCATTTTCGACGCTTACGATGCTTACGAGAAGATTAAGGCTGGCGCCAATGCCGTGCAGATCTACACCGGCTGGATCTATGAAGGACCGGGGACGGTTAAGCGGATCAACAAAGGCTTGCTGCGTTTGCTCGAAAGGGACCGGCTCAAAAATATCACCGAAGCGGTGGGACGTGATGTGAGCGACTAAGCCAGCTGTTTGAGGCGTTCATAATCCTTGGGCACGTCAATGTCTAGGAACGAGACTTCCTCTGGCCATTCCAACAACGCGGTCTTACGCTTGTGTTTTTCGAGTAGCGGGCGGCCGCTGTGGTCGCCGGTGAGTTGAATCAATTCAGGAAACAGTTTGCGGTGGAACAAGATCGGATTGCGAACTTCGCCGTTGAACTTTGGCGCGACGATCCACGCGGCCGTGTCTTCAAATTTTTCGATCAATGCATTGATCAACTCCAAACGCACCAGCGGCTGGTCGCCGCATAAAAACATCACGCCGTCGCTGGCCGGGTTCGCTGCCCACAATCCGGCGATCACCGAGGTGCTTTGGCCGCGGTCCGCCGCATAGTTGAGCAGCCAAAACAGGCGTTCGTCGGCAACATTGATTTGACGCCGCGCTGCGTTGAGTTCGCGGGTGACGCAGATCACCTCGTCGAGATCGGAGGCGAGAGCGCTTTCCAATACCCACTGGAGCACCGGTTTGCCGCCAAGCGGCAAAAACATTTTTGATTCGCCCATTCTCTCGCCACGGCCGGCGGCAAGTATAATTGCGGAAATCATGTCATCTCGTCAGGTTAAATTCTAAGAGGCCATTCCGTGGATGACTGGTTCGGTCCGCGCGTAACTGGTGATGACGACCCTCTCGAATCGCTGCTTTTGCAGTTTGTTGCCAAGCGCTTGGGCCGCCGCCATTTCTGCCGGACTGTCTGCTTGATTGATTACGGCAATTTTTCGGCTGGTCGAGGGAATACCTTTGAGGCAGCCGTTCGGATGATCGATTAACCGATCAAGCGTGTCTTCGCTGACGTTGGCATCGGCCGGCAATCCGAGGAGATCACGTGCCTGCGCTGAATGATTCACCCATTCTTCGGAGAAAGGTTTGCCGAGTACTTTCACGGCGACAATCCATACGGTTGTTTGACTGCTTTGCGGGATCAACGGTTCGCCGTCTATCGGAATTTTCAGTAAGCTCGAAGCCGCGCCATCGGATTGCACTAAGATCGCATCAAATGCCGCGTCTTTATTAAGCCGATCGAGCCAGGTAGCCGGCATAGCAAGCAATTTGCCTTCTTGGTTCACGCCGCAGCCGGCGCCGATGACTGCCGGTCCGGCAATGTCGGCGCAGACATCAACCAGAACTTGGAGTTCTTCGACGAGGAATAGTCGATCGATATGCGGCTTCCGCGGAGTGACCATCTGGGTGGTCGTCGCGATCAGTATTTTCCAACCTTGATCGCGCAGTTCTTTGGCGAGGCGAAACATCGTGGTCGTCTTGCCGCCCGCTCCGATGAAGGAAATCATCTCGCCGCGCGTCACGCCTAGGGCATCCCAGAGTAACATGGCCTTCTCACCTAACTCTTCCGTTGCCGACTTGCAAGTAAAAATCAACGAATAAACGATGGCGAATTAATCCCGGCGCCGTTGCACTTCGCCGGTGGAGCGAGGGTTCACACGCAAAACAGAGTTTGCATCGCTACTTCAGCGAACGTGGCGGACCTGATCCGCTGAAGAGCAAAGCCGAAGGCTAGCTTGAAAGGATGGCGGCTTTTGGTTAACTTCGCGGCCATGTCACGCACCTTCACCATTGAAGTCGCCAAAGATTATTTTAATTTTGCCTCAGCGCATTTTCTTATTTTTGCCGACGGCAAACGCGAATCGCTGCATGGGCATAATTATCAGGTATCGGTCAAAATGGAAGGCGAACTCGACCGCGCCGGCGTGGTGCTGGATTTCATTTCCTTCAAGCCGCTGGTCAAGCGCATCTGCGATTCCCTCGATCACCGCACCATGATTCAAAGCAACAGCCCGAACCTTGCTGTGCAGCGGCGCGCCCAGGAAATCGAAGTGCGCTACAAAGCACAGAAAATCATTCTGCCGAAAAGCGATGTGATTCTCCTGCCGCTGGCCAACACCAGCACGGAGCTATTAGCCGAGCATGTTGCCAAACTGATTCGCCGTCAGGTGAAAGCAAAATTCCCCGGCGCCGAGATCCGCACGATCGAGGTCGGCGTCGAAGAGGCGCGCGGCCAACGCGGCATTTATCGCGGAGAGTTTTAGCGACTCGCTAGCTTGCCGTGATCATTTGTTGTCAAGAAAAATCTGGCGCATTTCGTCGCGCAACTTTTTGAACTCGTCCGCGCTGGGTTCTTCCATGAAAACTGTTCGTTGCGGCACCTGGTCGGCGCCGGCAAAGCTTGGCGCTACTTGCGGATAAAGGACAAATTCAGCTGTTTCTGCCATCGCTTTTTGGCCTTCCAGTGAACAGATGTACTCGATGTACAGCCGGCCGGCGTTGGCGTGGGGAGCCTTGCGACTAACACCCAGGTAATTTACGTCGGCAAGATACTTGCTCAAACGGGCGTAATCAATGGGACCTTTATATTGTCCGACATATTTCAAGTAGGTCAGACCCAGTGCCGCCTCGCCTTTGATGATTGTGTTGACGATAGGTGCAAAGGATTCGACCAAGAAAGGTTGTTGTTGCGCCAAACTCCTGGCGAAATCGCGCCATTTGATTCCGTCATACTTATCGACATCCGCGAGAAACTGCGCCGTTGTCGTGTGGCGCGCCGGATCGGGAATGGTGATCTTACCTTTCCATTTCGCGAGCAGCAAATCTTGAATACTTCGAGGAGCGTCCTCTTTGCGCACCATGGTGGTATTGAATAAGATGCTGATCGGGTTGAAGCGCCAGGGTGTCAGAAGTTGGTCGTTCTCGAGAAATTGTTTGGGGTATTTAGCCGCCGAAGGGGGTTGATACTTGGCGAAAACACCTTCGCTCTTGAGAATGTACTGGGGCCCCTTGTTACCCTCGACGACATCGAAGGGCGCTGTTCCAACGCGCCATTCGTTGAGCGACCGTTCTAAGATACCGGTCGTCGACGCACGCCAGTACTCTACTTTGATGCCATACTTTTTTTCAAAGGGCTCGTTGATTACTTTCATTGTTTGCGGTGGCACGGCGGCGTAGACAATAACTTTGCCGTCTTTTTTGGCCGCGTCGATGTCTACCGATTGCGCCGCCGCGGGCAGGCTCAAGGCTAGCTGAAGCAGGACAAGTATTGCTGGCGTAAGTAGTCGATATAATCGGTCTGAAATGGTCATTGCTGAATCTCCCCTGGCTCGGAAGTCATCGACGATAGGCAGCGGCGAGTTTCTTGTCAATGGAATTGATGATCTAGTAACTGTTGGGTTTCTTATTTTGAGGTATTTAGATGGCTTTTCTGATTCGTGCTGAAGATGTAACCGGCCTGTTGACCATGGATGCGGCGATCGATGCGGTAGAGGCGGGTTTCCGAGAGTTCGGCAGGAGCCCCGAACTGAACGCACCGCGCCGTCGCATTACCACGCCCGACGGTGTTCGCGTCAGCGTGCATCCCGGCGGGGTGCCCAGTCTCGGCGGGATTGGCGTACTTGCCCATGCTGAACATGTCGCGGTCTCCAAAGAAGTGCAAACCTACCACAACATGGGCGGACCGGTAACGGTTTTGTTCGATGTAAAAGACGCCTCGCTCATGGGCGTTATTGTCGGCAGAATTGGTGTGGCCGAAATTGAGGCGGAGCGGCCGACACCCATGCGCACGGCCGCGACGAGCGCGGTGGGCACCCGCGCTCTGGCGCGTACTGATTCGTCGACGCTCGGCATTCTCGGCGCCGGCGGCGAGGCGAAATACCATTTGTTGGCATTTTCCAAAGTGCGGCAGTTTAAGCGGGTCAAAGTTTTCTGCCGCACGGAGAGGACCCGCAGCGATTTCTGCCGCATGATGGAAAAGATCGTTCCCTGCGAGTTGCAAGCCGTAACCAGCGCGAAGCATGCGGTCGCGGATTCCGATGTTGTATTGACCGCAACCAACTCCAACGTGGCGGTATTTGACGGCGAGTGGTTACAGCCCGGAACCCACGTGACCTCGATCATGGGCGGCAATGTCGGTTTGGTCAAAGCCGGTATCGCAGCGGCGAAGCGGCGTGAATTGGACGATATGACGATTCGGCGTTCGGATGTGATCGTCGTCAATTCATTGGAGCAAGCGATTCAAGACGAACAGGGAGATCTTTACGATCCTGTGCAGGCTGGTTTCTTAACTTGGGCGCGCGTCGGAGAGCTCGGTGCGTTGCTCAACAATGTAATTCTCGGTCGCACCGGTGCGCAACAGATCACGCTCTTCAAAAACAACGCCGGCCAGGGAATTGCCGATGTTGCCATTGCCAGTAAAGTCTTCACTTTAGCGCGCGCTCAGGGGATCGGCATCGAGTTCTGAATCGCCGGAGATTAGCCCAGCATCCAGCGCGCAACCTCGTCGTGGCGTGCAAACCATACGTCGGGGAAGCCCTTCATATAATGCAACAGCTGATGGAGCATTGCCGACATCATTGGCCGGCCGCCGAAGTGGCAGTGCATGGTTAAATTGAGCAGCGAAGGCGCTTCATGTTGATAGAGATAGTCGAAGGTATCTTTGTATACATTATAAAAGTCGCGCGGACTGGAGCGCAGTGTGCGGTTATCGGTGAAGTCGCTATGGGCGATGGCGACAAGCCGGCCGTTGCCAGTTTCCCGAACATAGGGGAGATCAGTATCGTTGTAATCGCCGTGCCATATGAAACCTTCTTCGGCGAGAAAACCGGCGGTGTTTACCGTCGGCGCCGCCACTGGGCTAAACCAACCGACGGGAGCACGCCCGACCGCGTCGCTAATGATGCGCTTGCAGCGTTGAATCACTTCCCGCTCTTCCGCCGCGGATAAGTAAGGCAGGGCGAGATCTTGGGTGTACGAGTGACCCGCGATTTCATGGCCGCGCCGGTGCGCTTCTAAGACCGCCTCAGGAAATAGTTCAGCGCCTTTGGCATTCAAGCAGACCGTCGCATTGATTTGCGTCTCTTCCAAGATGCGCAAAAACCGCCATATGCCTGTCTTGCCGCCGTACTGTGACCAAGAAATTCCCAATAGGTCGGGTGTGCCGGGCTTAAGCGACGTGGTCATCGGCGAGTAGGGCGGCGCTTTGCCTTCGGACCAGACCTCGAACATGATTGTCACCATGACGACGAGCTTCGTGTTGTTCGGCCAAGCGGCGAGGCTCTGTTCCATTGCAGATAAGCTCTGTATCAAAAATTAAAATCTAATTGGCGAAACCGCGGCGCCAGAGTTCGGCAATCCGCGCCAAATCGGCGGTAGAAATGTCAATATCTGCGGCCGCGGCGTTTTCGCGCATCTGCTCGGCATTGCGCGCACCAGGTATGACGACGCTCACGGCCGGGTGGGCAATGCAAAAAGCGATCGCGGCTTGGCCTAAAGTTTTCGCCGGGCCATGGACGAGAAAGCGCAGTGCTTCCGCCTTGGCCAGCTCTTTGGCAAACGCCTCGCCTTTGAAACTGCGCGCGCGCAAATCATCGCCTTGAAATCTTTGTTCATCTGCGACGGTCATCTTACCGGTCAAAATGCCGCGGCGCAGCGGCACGCGGGCGATGATGCCGATATTAGCCTGATGTGCCATTGGGAAGATTTTTTCCGCCGGTTCCTGGGCGAGGAGATTATATTCGACCTGGATCGTTTCGGCGCGACTATCTTTGACCGCAGCGATGCCTTCTTCGATGGTGTTGATCGACACGCCGTAGTGACGAATCTTGCCGGCTTGTTTCGCCCGTTCCAAGACTTCCCAGACCGCGCCGCGCTCGATGACGTCGACGGTCGGGTTATGCAGTTGATAGAGATCGATGGTGTCGATCTGCAGCCGTTGTAAGCTTTCGTCCATCACCCGGTTAATATATGTGGGATCGAAGTTGCGCTTGCCGCGGTCGGGGCCGACCATAACGTTGCCGCCTTTGGTGGCGATTATGACTTGATCGCGCCTGCCCTTGATCGCATGGCCCAGCAAAGTTTCCGAATAACCGGCGCCGTAGGCATCCGAGGTGTCGATAAAATTGACGCCGAGTTCAATGGCCGCTTCGATAGCGCTCAAGGATTCTGAATCTTTCATAGGGCCAAAATGGCCGGCGTGCACCATAGTGCCGAGACCGATGGCGCTAATACGCAAGCCGGTTTTGCCGAGGGTCCGATACTTCATGGCCGCCAACATAGGACAGCTGTGCCTGCGACCGCAAGCGTTTGCGGGCTTGCGGGAACTTTATTTCGCTATTTTCGTTGACTGTATAAAGACGCAATCGAAGCCGCGATAATTTAGCTCAAATAACGCGTTGACATCGTGACACCGATTACTTACAGTTTGATCGCCTGACTACCCTAATCTGAGCGGGCGTAATTCAGCGGTAGAATGCCAGCTTCCCAAGCTGGACGTCACGGGTTCGATCCCCGTCGCCCGCTCCAAACTTCTTAAAAGCGACTTTTGCCAATGGCTCGTTTGAATTCGAGCATGCCGAGATAGTGGAATATCCGGCCCTTGCTGCGATAACGGCGCCGTTGGTTTTTGACCACAGAATACCAACCATACTGGATGCACGCTTTGGCTCCGTCGAAAAAGATAGCGCCGTAGCTGCGGTCTTTTATCAATAAGCGACTTTGTCCTTGGCGCCGATGGATGTACTCGAAATACGTTTCATTCAATCGCTCGGGATCGATCCGGTGGTAGACCACGCTCCCCGGCACGTACCGGATGCGTACGCCTGATCGACCCAGCCGGCGCGCCAGATCCACATCCTCCGACGTTCCTGAAACGCCGGGCCCGAGTCGTTCGTCGAACCCGCCCATTTTACATAATAGGTCGCGCGCAATAACAAAATTGGCGCCATTGAGAGAAT
Organism: Binatia bacterium; assembly: GCA_035693605.1. Taxonomy (GTDB): domain Bacteria; phylum Desulfobacterota; class Binatia; order UBA9968; family UBA9968; genus DP-20. Next base: position 1,137 of record DASSGE010000037.1, on the reverse strand, counting down.
GGACCTCCGTGATCCCTGAATTAAACTGCAATTGCGGAATTGTGCGAAATTTTTCGACCAGGACGCGCACGGCGGGGTCATTCGCTTCCGGTTCACGCAAGCCAATCCTGCCCTGTCCGACCTGATAGGCACCCGTGTCGATAAATTGTTGGATCGTCGCGAGCCATTGGTGATCGACGACGACATCATCATCAAGGAACGCCAGATAGTCGCCTGTTGCGAGCTTGAGCGCATCATTTATTGCCGCCGATTTCCCTGGGCGAGTGGTGTTGACCACTTTTACGTCGGTAGGTAACTCGGAGATAGCGCGCTCGACTACTGCCAGCGTGTTATCCTGCGAATTGTTATTAGCGACGATGATCTCGGGGCGCAATTCGGCCAGCCGATGCAGGTTTTTGATACTGGCGAGCAATTCACCCATTGCCGCGGCGCGATCTCTTGTTGAGATGATGATGCTTACCCGCAGACTCGTGGCTGGCGTTTTTTCCACCGTTCCTCAACTCGTACGAATAAATGTTTAAGATGACAAACTATACTCGTTTTGTTAAATAAAGGGTAGTATTCCCGACAATTGCACGCCAACCTAAGGCCGAGATCGCCCAACGCCCTCAATATTCCAATGACTTCATTTTTTCACTATCGTGAACTACTGCGCAATCTGGTGATCAAGGATCTCAAGATCAAATACCGCGATTCGGCCATCGGTTTTCTTTGGTCCCTGATCAATCCGCTGCTGCTGATCCTGGTCTACAGCTTTGTCTTCAGTCATATTCTCAGGGTCGATATCGCCAATTTTTCTTATTTCCTGTTGGTCGGCATTTTGCCCTGGACCTTTTTCGCTCAGTCGTTGATGATGTCCACTGGCTCGATTATCGATAACGGCGGTCTGATCCGCAAAGTCGCGATGCCGATGGAAATCTTTCCGGTGGCGACGGTACTGTTCAATCTTGCGCAATTTGGCCTGGCGTTTTTGGTATTTTTGCCGATGACGATATTTTTTTTCGACGTTAGGATTGGCTGGGTATCATTGTGGTTTCTCCCGCTATTGCTACTGCACTTATTATTCACGGTCGGCTTGAGCTTTTTGGTCGCCACGGCGACGGTATTTTACCGCGACGTGCGCCACTTAATGGAGAC
>DASSGE010000036.1:0-2659 GCA_035693605.1 Binatia bacterium | reverse complement strand
CGATAAAGTTCACCATTTATCCTATCCGGTTCAGGAGCAGGGCGGATTTCTGTTCGCTTATCTGGGAGCGGACGAGAATCCGCCGGCGTTGCCGCGTTACCATCCTTTGGCCAGCGAGCAGGGCCAGCGCTCCCTCGAAGCGACTCGTGTGTATAATTACAACTGGTTCAACTTCATCGAGAACGGCGCCGACCCGGCGCATTTTTCGATTCTCCACCGCGCCGATCCCAACGACGGGACCTGGCGCAGTTGGTTTTTCAACTTTCGCGACATTCCGCCCTTCGACGCCGTCGAAATGGACTACGGCATGAAAGTGATCTCGCGCAAAGCCGGGCCGACCGCCGATAGCGAATATGTCGACGAGAAAAGTTTTGCCTTGCCGGCAATCTTACAGATCGGCGATACCGAGTTCACCCATTTCAAACGGCCGCGCGAAGCGCTGGTTGCCGGCTCGCATAATGCGCACCTGATGTTCGTGACGCCCAACGATGACGCCAGTTTCACCCTGTACACGGTGAATCACTATACCGGCCCGGACAAAGAATTTTTTGATAAGCTGGCGCCAAGCCGCCGGGTGCAGGCGCCAATAAAGAAAAAGCCCTATGACCGGCGCGAATTCTCTCCCTACCGCGGCAACGTCCGAACCGAAGATATCGCCTGCCAAGCGACGCAGAATTTATTGGGTGAGCGCAGCGAGCAATTGGCCACGTCCGATCGCGGCGTGATCCTGCTGCGCAAACTCATACTCGATGATATTGAAGCGGTGCGCCGCGGGCGCCCGCCGCGCGCCTTGGTGAATGCGCAAAAGCATGACGGGCTCGTCAAGATCGATTCTTTTACCGGCGTGCGTGGGAGAGGGATCAGCTAAATCATGTTTTCGATTATTTTATTAGCTCTTGCGGCGTTGATCGCTACAGTCAACCCGTCATCGGCGGCGCCGTTGCGCATCGCCTACAGCGCGATCAGCGGCGCCATGGCGAGTTTGTGGGTGGCGCAGGAGGGCGGCTACTTCAAGAGGGAAGGCTTGGATACCGAGCTGCTTTACATCGGCGGCGGCACGCTGTTGATTCAATCGATGCTGAGCGGCGATGTGCCGTTTGCCTATGGACCGTCGGTGCCGGTGATCAATGCAACGCTGCGCGGTTCGGATTTGGTGCTGATCGGCAACACCGGCAACAGTCTGGTGTTCTCGATTATGGCGCGCCCCGAGATCAAGCAGCCGGGGCAATTGCGCGGCAAGAAGGTGGGCGTGACTCGACTCGGCGGTTCGACCGACTGGGCATTGGACGCGGCGCTCAAACAGTGGGGCATCGAGCGCGGCCAGATTAGCGTCGTTCAAACCGGCGGCATGCCGGAAGGATTGGCCGGACTCACGGCGGGAGTGTTCGACGCGGTGGTGCTGTCGCCACCGAGTAATTTTCGCGCCGCCAAAGCGGGCATGCATGAGTTGGAAGATGTCGGTCAATTAAAAATCGTTTTCCCCAACACGCCGCTGTCGACGACGCGGTCGTTCATCCGCACCAACCGCGACACGAGCCTGCGCTTCATGCGCGGCTTCGCCCAGGGATTGCAGCGACTGCGCACGGACAAAGAATTCAGCATGAAGGTCTTGTCGAAGTACACCAAGGTGACCGACAACGAAACATTGGCGCAACTGCAGCAAACCTACGGTGTGCGCTACAGCGGCGACCGGATTCCCTATGTCCGACCCGAAAGCATCGACGAGATTCTCCGGCGCACGCCGGGCAAAGAAGCGCGCGAGGCTAAAGCGGCCGATTTTATCGACAATAGTCTGCTGCAAGAGTTGGACAAATCCGGTTGGTTTAAAACTATCGGTCGTTAATCAATGCGCGTAGTCGTCACAGGCGGGTCTGGGCGTTTGGGGCAGTACGTGGTCCGGGAGTTGTTTACCCATGCGCACCAGGTGTCGTCGCTCGATTGCATCAAGCCGCGAGAATGCCCGGCGCCGACTTACATAGTCGATCTGAACAAAATTCATTCACTGGTAGAGCATTTCAAAAACGCCGACGCGGTGGTTCACCTGGCGCGCATTCGATTCCCTTACACCGAAAGCGGTTTCGATGCGGCGACGCAGAAGTGGCAGTTTGCCGATCTTGCCGGCGATGCCGAGCGTTTCAATCAAAACCTGGCGATTACCAATAACGTCCTGGCGGCCGCCGAAGCCGTCGGTGTCAAGAAAGTTATTTGCGGTTCGAGCCTGGCGGTCTATGGATTTTACTATCCGTCGACCGCTCTAGTGCCGGATTACTTACCTGTTGATGAAATTCATCCGCTGCGGCCGCAAGATCCCTACGGCCTGACCAAATTGATCGGTGAAAAGCTCTGCGGCGCGTTGAACCAGAAAAGCGGCATCGCCGTTACGAGCCTGCGCTTTTCCGGAATCTATACCGAAGCGCATCGGCCGATGCTGCTCGAGCGTAAGAACAACCCGCTGGCGCGCGGCACCGGCGCGTTGTGGAGTTACATCGACGCGCGCGATGCGGCGCGCGCCTGCCGGGTAGCGCTGGAAGCCGACCTCTCCGGCCATCAGGTATTCAATATCGCCGCGACGAGCAATCTGGTCGGCCGGCCGACCGACGAGCTGGCGGAGCTTTACCTCGCGGCGGTCAAGGATCGGCGTGCTGAATTGAACGCCAAC
>DASSGE010000035.1:0-3063 GCA_035693605.1 Binatia bacterium | reverse complement strand
AACGCCGACACCGCTGCTGCCGCCTTGAACCAACAGCCACTCGCCGGATTTCAGTGCGCCGTCAGTCTTCAGTCCGAACCATGCGGTAAGCGAGGCGGTCGGCAATGCCGCCGCCTGCGCCGCGGTGACACCGTCGGGCACGGGCCTGACTTCACTGACTTTCGCCACCGCGTATTCCGCATAGCCGCCTAGGCTTGGATAGCCGACGACGCGCTGGCCGATTTTGTATTCGCTGACGCCGGCGCCTAGTTTTGCGATGGTGCCGGCGAATTCCCGTCCGGGAATGACCGGCAGCGCATCGGCGGCAATGCGATAAGTTCCTTTGCGCAAGCCGAGATCGGCGCGATTGAGCGATGCGGCTTCGACTTTGATCAAAACCTCGCCGGCTTTGGGTTCCGGTATCGCAACGTCTTCATATTTGAGCACATCTTCGGATGGGCCGAATTCGTGGATGCGGATGGCTTTCATGTTTTGCACCTCCGTTCATTGGGTTTGGTGAGAGTCTAGGCCGCGGCAAATCCCGCTGTCAATTGTGGCAACCGCCTGATACCGGTTCAGACAAACAGAGATCTCTCACTTCGTTCGAGATGACAAGGCGACTATTCTGCTGTCATTTCGAGCGAAGCGAGAAATCTTTCTGAGGCTGAAACGGCCGCTCGACTCAATCTGAACCATTACCACCGCGCGAACGCTATCTCCCTTTCTGCTGAAAGAAACCTTCTTTATCCAATTCCTGGATCAACGACGCGTCGACGAACTGGCCGGGGTTAGTGTTGGCGGTTTCTTTGCCCAGGGTGCGCAGCAGTTGCCGGACGCCTTCCAAATCTACCTGGATCGATTTCTGCAAATGTTTCTGGCCGTAGATGCGGTAGGACTCGGCGAGGATTTCCGGCTCTTGGACGCGGGTGTATTTGGCGAGGATTTTCATTGCGCCGTCGCGGTCATTATGGGTTTCCTGCACACCTTGATAATAACCGCGCAGAACTCGCAGCACGGCATCGCGATTGGATTTAATGTAAGCGCGCCGGGTGCTAAGCGGCGAGTTGAGATACGGAACACCCAAATCGGCCGAGTCGATGAGTTCGCGCAGGCCCAGCTTCATGCCGCGTAAATTGCTCGGCGCCGAAATCATGCCGCCGTCGACGAAGCCTTTGCTGACGGCGAGAATCATGTCGGGCATACCGCCGCGAATCGCCATCACCGTGACATCGCGGCCGCGCTGCATACCGAACTTGTCGAGAATCATGGTCAGCACCAGGTCGGGCGAGTCGCCCAGGCCGGTGACGCCGATTTTCTTGCCGCGCAGCTCTTCCGGACGGCGCAGGTCGGCTCGGGTCATCAAGGAAAATACCGGCACGTTTATTGTGTTGGCGATTACCACGAGCTCGGCGCCGCGCAGCGTGGCGCTGATGACCGCCGGCGGTGAGGCGCGCACGAACTGGACTTCATTGGCGATCAGAGCTTCGATGGCGATGCCGCGGATGTAAGTCAGGTCGACTTCGACGCCCTGTTTGTCGAAATGTTTTTTGTCCTTGGCGACGAACAGCGGCAACATGGCCGCACTGATGGAGCTGTAGGCGATGCGTAAGGGGGCGGCATGGGCGATAGCTGGCGCTGAGATGAAACAATTTGCCAGGATGAGAAGAGCGCCTCTCATGAGAGATGCCGGAAACTTCCCTGTGAATGTGCCTCTTGCGACGGTAGTGAACTGGCGGCTTCTATTGGTGCCTTCACCCCCATCCCCGCCTTCCCCCGTCAAGGGGGAAGGGGCAGGAGGCGTCAAGGAGGAAAGAAACAGAGGCGTCGATGCCTTTGAGTTCGACATCAGCTGATTAGGTCGGAGCGGGGACGTCAAGAACAGCTACGCCGCGGCGGCGGCGTTGCAGTTCAGCTGCGCGCCGCGGACGACGTACTCCATGTAGATGCAGTCGGCCATTACCCAGCGCATACTATTTTTCATCAGCTGGGCGTTGATGCAGGCTTCCTGCAGCTCTTTGGTGTCGGCATATTTTTTTAGAATTTCCTTGCGGATCAAGCCATGCTCCTGATCGACTTCGGCGTGGAGCTTGTAAAACGTCAGGGCGTCGTCGGGCACCCATTGGTAATGCTTGCGGAATATCTCGAGATCGCGTGCCATCGCCTTGGCGGTGTCGTCACCTTCGGACACTGCAACGCCCAACAGCCAAGAAGTTTTGAATGCAGCATTGGCGAAGGCGTCGACAGCGAACTTGACGCCATAGAGCGGCTCGGAATTTTTTACGAATTCTCGATCCATGCCCATGCCGACGCAGACATCGAGCCAATATTCCGGGTGCGGCTTGCCGGCTTTGCCGATCAGATCTTCGCCTTCTTCTTCGATGGCCTTGGGCAGCCACATGCGGCGCACGTCGGTGTGCGGGCAGTTGTAAAGAATCGAGTATTCCTTGACCGGCACTTGCTTGGTGAAGTAGTAGCGTTCCTTGCCCCAACCCTGAAGCTGCTCCTTGGTGCACTTGCCGTTGCGAAAGATTTCCTCCCAAGGGTGGGCCGGGCGTTGGTGGTCTTGCCGGTTGACCTCGAAGAAGGTTTTGATGAACTCATCAGGATTGAGTTTTTGTGAAATTGTAAACATCGCTTGAGGCTCCTTAAGTGTCGGCGTGGATAGCATACGGGCGCAGCATGCTGCGCCCGTACAATCGATTCAATTCACAGAGGCTATGGCTGGGGTTCTTCGCGGTAGTGGCCGATGGCGTCCATCAGCGGCTTGTCGTTCATGACGAAAAAGATCGCCGGGTCTTTCGAGGTGTTTTCATGGCGGTGGTTTTGCCACAGCGGCACGACGAAAGAATCGCCTTGCTCCCATTCAAACCGTTTGTCGCCGATGTAGCTGACGCCGCTGCCGCGCCAGACATGATAGATGTCCGAGCTTGTATGGCGATGGTTTTTGGTCTTTTCGCCGGCGCGCAGCATGTGGATCTGGCAATTCATAGTCGGCAGTGTCGGGCCGCCGTTCAATGGATTGGCGTAGTCGAGGACGATACCGTTGAAAGGGTCGCCGGGTTGCTCGCCAACTTTATTAAGCGC